>JAKLIJ010000075.1 GCA_022709665.1 Bacteroidota bacterium | reverse complement strand
AGACCTGCAAGACCTGCAAGACCTGCACGACCTGCAAGACCTGCAGAACCTTAACATTATCAAAAATGTCCGAAATCATCAAACACGAAATCCGAAGTCCTGAGTTGCAGGAGGTGATGTCCGAAATACCCGGGCGGTTCCTCAGGTGGGGATTGTTTCTCTTTTTTGCCATTATCGTGGCGATTCTCGGGGTGACATGGTTTATCAATTATCCGGACGTTGTTACTGCTCCTGTTACTATTACAACGTATAACTCCCCTGCCCCGTTAACGGCAAAATCGGGAGGGCTTATTGAAAAGCTGGTAGTTGACAACGGGGAAGATGTTTCAACTGATCAGCCTGTGGCAATAATTGAAAACACTGCTCAGTATGATGATATACTTGTCCTTGTTGCATTTCTTGACACTCTTGAAGCCAATCCGGACTGGCAGAATGATGTTACAAAATTTACTCCTCCTGAAGAACTGTCAATAGGTGAAGTTCAGACAAGCTATTCCCGGTTTTTGACATATTTCTTTCAGTTCAGGGAATATCTCAGGCAGTCTTACATTCTTTCAAAGTTAAAACTACTTGACCAGCAAATCAGGAAACAAAGTGAATACACTGCCGAGCTACATATACAGGAGAAGCTGTCGGCAGAAGATCTCAATCTCGTATTACGAAGTTATGAGCGCGATTCGGTTTTGTATTACAGTAACCTTCATTCGGTAACCCTGAGCGAATATGAAAGGTCGAAACAGGCATTGATACAGAAGAAATCCGTTCACAGTTCGCTAAGGGCTTCCATCAGGAACAATGAATCATCGGCTTTGAAGATGAAGGAGTCAAAGCTTGATCTTCTTGTACAACTTGACAGAGAGTTGCATCAGTATAAGCTCGACCTTGACGATTCCTTTGAGATGCTTTCGCTGGCGATAGATCAATGGAAAGAGAAATACCTGATCAAAAGCCCCATAAAAGGAAGGATAACCTTCACAAGTTACTGGAATATCAACCAGGTAATAAAAGCAGGAGAGATACTTGCAACTGTAATACCTGATGATCCGAGCAGGATAATAGTCAGGGCAAATGTTCCGGTGTCGGGACTCGGAAAGGTCAGGACCGGTCAGGAGGTGAATATTAAGCTTTCGGGATTTCCTTACATGGAATATGGAGTTTTAAAGGGGAGGATCAGCACGTTGTCGCTTGTACCCGCTGGGGATTATTATATAGCGGAGATTGACCTTGTGAACGGTTTGAGATCGACATACGGAATTAACCTCGGCTTTATAAACGAGATGACCGGAACAGCAGATATAATAACAGATAACAGCAGGCTTATCTTCAGGCTGATAAAGCCGTTGAGGAGTTTATTGAAATAATGGATCAAGACAACAGGTCAGCATAACATACTCAGGGATACTCAAATTATCATATACTCAGAAGGTATCCGGCAAATGAACTATATTAAATTAAAAAGCGCCTGATCGCAATTAATCAGGCGCTTAATACATTTTTAATCTGTGGTGCCCAGAACAAGACTCGAACTTGCACACCGTAACCGGCACCAGCCCCTCAAGCTGGCGTGTCTACCAATTTCACCATCTGGGCGGTAAGGCTCAGGGCTCAGGGCAGAGGGCTCAGTGTAAATCACTTTTGCTTCTTGCTCTTTGCTCTGCGCTCTGCGCTATTTTCCCGTGCCCAGAACAGGACTCGAACCTGCACATCATTGCTGACACTAGTCCCTGAAACTAGCGCGTCTACCAATTTCGCCATCTGGGCCTCATTTTGCTCAGGGCTCAGGGCTCAGGACCCAGGGTTTGTTCCTGCCCCCTGCTCTGCGCTCTGCGCCCTTTGCTTTTCTTAGCGGGCACAAAAATAACAAAAAAATTGAAAACAAATAATCTGATATTACAGAAAAGTATATTTTTGTTCCGATAAAATAAATCCGGCAGATGCTGATAAAAAAACATACAAAGCTTCATAAGCACCCGTACCACAGGTCTGCATAATCTTTTAATGCGCATTATTTATCAGAGAAACAGACCTGCAGATTAAGCAGGTTTTTTTGTATATAACAGTAACCATGAATATAAAGAGAGCAGTATGAAAATCATGAAATTCGGCGGAACATCAGTCGGCACCCCCGACAGGATGAAATCAATAATCCCGCTGATAACAGGGGACGAAAAAGTAGTTGTTGTACTTTCTGCCCTTTCCGGCACCACGAACAGTCTTTTGGAGATATCTGAACTGATCTATGCCGGAAAAACCGCGGAAGCCGTTGACAAAAACGAAATCCTCCGCTCGAAGTACAAACAGGTAGTAAACGACCTGTATTCTACGGATGACTCCAGGAAAGAAGGCTTTGACCTTATAAACTCCCATTTCGACTATATAGGAGAGTTTATCTCAAAAGCCTTTACGAAGCTTCACGAGAAAGCAATTGTTGCCAGGGGCGAACTGCTTTCGACAGCTCTCTTCCACAACCTTCTTCGCGAAAGGGGCATCAGGTCGGCCCTTCTTCCTGCTCTTAACTTCATGAGAATAGATAAGGACGGCGAACCTGATGCTTTTTACATAGCCGAGAACTTCAAAAGGGAACTGGCCTTATATCCCGATGAGAAGATAATAGTTACCCAGGGCTTCATATGCCGTAATGCTTTCGGTGAGACCGACAACCTGAAACGCGGAGGAAGCGATTTCACCGCTTCTCTGGTAGGAGCTGCCATTAATGCCTCCGAGATACAGATATGGACCGATATTAACGGCTTCCACAATAACGACCCGCGTTTTGTTAAAAACACAAAGGTTCTGAGGGAGATTTCCTTTGATGAGGCTGCAGAACTCGCCTATTTCGGTGCCAAGATACTCCACCCTTCAAGCGTTAACCCTGCAAGGCAGAACAACATCCCTGTGCGGCTAAAGAATACAATGAATCCGGATGATGAAGGCACCCTTATCACAGCCAATGCCATTTGGGAGGATTACAAGGCCGTAGCAGCAAAGGACGGGATATCCGTTATAAGGATAAAATCCGACAGGATGCTGATGGCATACGGTTTCATCCGGAAAGTCTTCGAGATATTCGAAGCTTACAAGACTCCGGTTGATATGGTTACCACATCGGAGGTGTCGGTGTCGATCACAGTCGACAATCCTCAGTATCTGAAACAGATTGAGGCTGATCTGAAAGAACTCGGATCAGTGGAGGTGGAGAATGACCAGTCGATTATCTGCGTTGTGGGCGATTTCCGTACAGAACGGACAGGCTCCGCCCCTGAGATATTCGAGGCCCTCGACACCATCCATATTAAAATGATATCCTACGGGGCAAGCCCTCACAGTCTGTCGATACTGATCGATTCCAAAGACAAGGTACAGGCGCTGAATCTTCTCAATAAATACCTTTTTGACCAGTAAAATGATAAATAGCACTACAGTTGAAAAGTTCAGGGATCTTCCCACTCCATTTTACTACTATGATCTCGATGTTCTGCACGCGACATGCGTAAAAGTGAAGGAAGAATCCGAAAGATCGGGATTCAGTATTCACTATGCAGTTAAAGCCAATGCCAATCCAAGGATACTTGGAATAATCGCATCCTACGGTTTTGGAGCCGATTGCGTGTCGTACAATGAGATCGCAAGAGCGATGGAATGCGGATTCAGTCCTTCGACCATTGTTTTTGCAGGTGTGGGCAAAACTGACAGGGAGATTGAATCAGCTCTCAAAGCCCGGATCTCATGCTTTAACTGCGAGTCGATAGCCGAGATGGAGGTTATTGACTCCATTGCAGCGCGTCTGAAGACCAAAGCTGTCGTTGCCCTGAGGATAAACCCCTACATTGAGGCTCACACCCACAAATACATAACCACCGCCATTGCGGATAGCAAATTCGGCATAAGCGCCTGGGAACTTAAGGATGTTCTCGACAACTTATCTTCAATGTCGAATATAACTCTGGAAGGCATCCATTTCCATGTAGGATCGCAGATCACCAGGATGTCGGTGTTCAGAAGTCTTTGTTCAAGGGTCAATGAACTGCAGGAATGGTTCACGTCACAGAACATAGATCTCAAAACCATCAATCTCGGAGGCGGCCTGGGTATCGATTACAACTGTCCTGAAAAAATGCCTGAATTCGGTGAGTATTTCGAGCTTGTCAGGGAGCTGGTCAGGATCAGGCCCGGTCAGAGAATACATTTTGAACCGGGACGGTCGATAGTTGCACAGTGCGGGTCGCTGATAACAAAAGTGCTGTACATAAAGAAAGGCAGCAACACCACATTTGCAGTTGTTGATGCCGGGATGACCGATCTCATAAGGCCCGCCTTATATCAGGCCCACCATGAGATAGAGAATCTCACTTCAGGCGGACAGACCGGGAAATATGACGTTGTCGGGCCCATTTGCGAGTCGTCCGATACTTTTGCCAAGTTCATAGAGCTTCCTGAGACCAGACGGGGTGACATTCTTGCCATCAGGTCGGCCGGAGCTTACGGTGAGATAATGGCATCGAGGTACAACCTCAGGGATCTGCCCGGAGCGGTTTTTTCTGACGAATTATAAATTCAGCGGAGACTACTTCGCGTCTTCCTTCCTTACCTTGCTGTGCCTCCTCCCATAAAAGAAGTAGATGGCAAAACCTATCACCATCCAGATAATCAGGCGGAGCCAGGTATCGCCCGGAAGTGCAAGCATCTGAATAAAGCAGAAGAAGGCTCCCAGTATCGGTATTACCGGAACCCATGGTGTTTTGAACGGACGGTGTATGTCAGGCCTTGATTTTCTCAGGACAAGAACGCTTATGCACACAATGCTGAAAGCCAGAAGAGTTCCGATAGAAACCAGTTCTCCCAGAATGCTTATCGGCAGCATACCTGCTATTACCATAGCCACTGATCCGGTGATCATAGTGCTTACCCATGGTGTTTTGTACTTCGGATGGACCTTTGAGAATACTGGAGGCAGCAGGCCGTCTTTCGACATTGTGTAGAATATTCTGGGCTGACCGAGGAGCATCACGAGTATAACGGAGCTGAGACCGGCTATTGCAGCAATTTTCACAATGGGTCGCAGCCAGAACATTCCTTTTCCCATGGCATCGACTCCCACCGCAACAGGGTCGGGTACGTTCAGCGTGGTATAGCTTACAATACCTGTCAGGACAATTGCGACGAGAATGTAAAGGATGGTAGAAATCCCCAGAGAACCGAGAATTCCGATTGGCATGTCGCGTTGCGGGTTTTTTGCCTCCTGAGCAGCTGTTGATACAGCATCAAATCCGATATAGGCGAAGAAAATCACCCCGGCGCCCCTCAGTATTCCGCTTAAACCAAATTTCCCGAACTCCCCTCCGAAAGCCTTAAGCCATTCCCAGAAAGACCCATATTCAGAGATGGGTGTGGATTCCACCTTGTTCGGCGGAATGAAAGGGGTCCAGTTGGATGCCTTCACGAACATAAATCCGATAGCAACGAAGAGGATTATCACCCCGACTTTTGTTATAACCATGATATTGTTGAAGTTTGCCGACTCTCTTATTCCGATGATCAGAAGGGTTGAAAGAAGAGCCACAATGAACATGGCCGGAAGGTTAAGTACGCAGGTCACATGAGGCAGAGAATCGACATTTATGCCGGAAGCCGCAAGAGTCTGTCCGAAAGCATGTGTCAGTTCCTTCCAGCCCATATCCGGGACATTGACAAGCACTGATCCGGTTGCGCCTATAAACTGCGGAGGAATAATAATATTAATGTCTTTGAGGAAGCTTACCACATAACCCGACCAGCCCACCGATACTGCAGATGCGGCAAACAGGTATTCCAGTATCAGGTCCCATCCGATTATCCAGGCGAGGAATTCCCCGAGGGTTGCATAAGAATAAGTGTACGCGCTTCCGGCAATGGGGATCATCGATGCGAACTCGGCATAGCACAGGCCCGCAAATCCGCAGGCAAGTCCGGAGATAATAAATGAAATCACAATTGCAGGACCCGCATACTGTGCTGCAGCCTGACCTGTAAGTACGAATATTCCGGCTCCGATAATGGCTCCTATTCCAAGGGTGGTAAGATTGGTGGCCGACAGGGATCTTTTCAAGCCCCCGGAATCCTTCGATTCATGCAGCAGCTGGTCAAGCGGCTTGGTAAGAAACAACTTGCTTTTCGACATTTGAGTTATGTTTTCTGGATAAAGGTTAAGGTTATTAATACAAACGTAACTTTTTTTTTGAAAATTTGACTGTTTTGTCACATTCATTAATAAAACTTTAACCTGAATAATTCAAAAAAACAAACTTCAACCAACTATTTGTAATGATGAACTGATGCGTAAGAGGCTCTCGATTATCAATTTATTAACTGCGCCCCCGGGGAGAGCAAACTGATTCCGGCAGCTCCGGTCACCCCTTAAGCGGTTCACATTACACATTATGATTTTTTAACAAATAAAGCCCTACCTTTATAAGCTTCAAATCATAAGATATGAGACGGACATTATTACTTTTAATACTATCTGTTTTCCTTGCTTCATGTGCGTCGCTCGGGAAATACAGGGGGCTCGCCGAGGTCAAAGCCTGGGAAAGCGAGATAGAGAAGTTTGAGCAGCTCGATGTGGCAAAATCATATCCATCAGATGCCATTATGTTTGCAGGAAGCTCGAGTATCAGGCTGTGGTCTACGCTTGGAAAGGACATGCTTCCATACAATGTGATCCAGAGAGGGTACGGAGGGGCTAAGCTCAGCGATTTTGCAGTGTATGCCGACAGGATATTGTATCCTCATCAGTGTCAGGCGATAGTGATCTTCATTGCAAACGATATCACTGGCAGTGATAATGACAAAAGTCCACTGGAAGTTTCACAGCTTTTCAGGAAAACCCTGTACATAATCCGCAGGCAGTTCAAGGACACTCCTGTTTTCTGGGTGAGCGTCACCCCCACCCCGCTCAGATGGCATGTATGGCCTGAAATAAAGGAGGCGGGTGATATGATAAGGGAAATATGCGAAGACCACCGTAATACACATTATATCGACACGGAAAGATATTTCACAAACGCGAACGGTCTTCCCAGGGCCGAACTCTTTCTTGACGACAGGCTTCACCTGAATGATGAAGGGTACAGGGTCTGGTCGGGAGTCATAAAGCATGAGCTTGACAAAATATTGATGAAATAACGGATCACCTTATTCCTTTCAGCGTGATGAAGAAGACATTCATTTTATTTGCCATGACATTATTCTTACCGAGATCATTCGGGCAGGTCGAGATCATTGCCCACAGGGGTTCTTCATACATTGCCCCCGAGAACACCGTAGCATCCACCCTTCTTGGTTTTGAACATGGCGCCGATGCAGTTGAGGTAGATATTTACCTGACGTCTGACAACAGGATTGTATGCATTCACGACGCAAACACAAAGCGGACAACAGGCTCCGATCATGTTGTTAAAGATTCTGATTCCGGAGTACTCAGATCGCTGGATGCAGGTTCCTGGAAAAGCGCTGAATACAAGGGTGAAAAGATACCCTTCCTTAAGGAGGTGATACTGGCTGTCCCGAAGGGGAAAAGGCTCGTTGTCGAACTGAAATGCACAAGCGAGGTTCTCCCCTATCTTAAGAAGACAGTCGGCAGATATCTGAAAAACCGTGATTTTACTTTCATCGCTTTTGATTTTCAGACCATTATTGACACAAAGAAGACCTTTCCCGGGAATCCATGTCACTGGCTTTGCAGCAACAAGGCTCTTCTTGAGAAGAATCTTCCGCTTGTACCGGGATCAGGGCTTGACGGGGTGAGCCTGAGTTACGGATTGATAGATGAGCAGGTGGCTTCAAGGGTAAAGGAACTCGACCTTGAGCTTTACACCTGGACTGTAGATGATCCGGCCGAAGCGCTCAGACTGATACCCCTGGGGGTTAAGGGAATAACTACCAACAGGCCGGGATGGCTGCGTGAACAGATACTCAAATAACAACTTAAAAACTCAGGATAAAATTCTTTGCCGATGAAAAAAGAAATGTCACGCCGGAAATTTGTCTCCGGCTCCATTGGAGCCGGTGCGGGTGCTCTCATTTTTCCTCAGTTATCGCCTGTCACTCCCCGGAGCCAGGCAAATCCCTTAAAGCCCATAATACTTACCAGCCACTCAAATGAGACCGGAAGGCTTGCCATGGAAGCCGGCTGGGAAGTGCTGAAGGTAGGCGGGAATGCTGTTGATGCGGTTGAAAAGGCAGCCAATGTTATTGAATCCGATCCCGAGGATACAAGCGTTGGCTATGGAGGACTTCCCAATGAACATGGTGTAGTGCAACTCGATGCTTCATTTATGGACGGGAAGACTTACTCGGCAGGTGCGGTGGCATGTCTCGAAAACATAATGCATCCGTCATCGGTTGCAAAACTGGTTATGCAGCGGACCGATCATGTGCTGCTTGTGGGAGCCGGCGCTCTTGAATTTGCAAGAGCATGGGGATTTCCTGAAGAAAACCTGTTAACTGAAAAGGCAAGGAAGATATGGCTGAGATGGAAGGAGGAGCTGAGCCCGGGTGATGACTGGGGATCGCCGGAACATCTTCAGAAATTGAAGCGAAAAGAATCGTATTACAAGGATTTCCCGGACATAGAGCATCACTATGGAACCACTAATGTCATTGCCATCGATTCTAACGGTGATATGGCAGGATGCACCACAACCAGCGGTTTAAGCTTCAAGCTTAACGGGCGAGTGGGCGATTCTCCCATAATCGGGGCCGGATTGTATGTCGACAATGAGGTTGGCGCCGCCGGCGCTACGGGCCGCGGTGAGGATGTAATCAAGTCATGCGCTTCATACTACATAGTCATGAGGATGAAGGAAGGCGTCGCTCCGCAGAAAGCCTGTGAAGAGGCTCTGAAGATGATAATTGACAGGTACAGGAAAGTGAATCCTGACTTTTATCCCTCAGAAAAGTTTGTTGCAATAAACAGGCTGGGGGAATATGGCTGTGCTTCGATGACAGGAGACAAAAATCCCCTGATGTCGGTGATGAGCGGAAAGGGATTCCTCAGGCATGAGGGTATTGTTGCCTGGCCCGGGATGAAGTAGTTTGCAGCAGCTATCTTTAGCCCGGAAAGTACTAACAAGGCAGCTTTGCCGTTAATATATTTGAAATCATTTGATTATGCTGCTGTGTAAAAACAGGAAATATTTTAGTTCACATATGAAGAGGCTTTTGTTTTTTGCAGGACTGTTTTTTCTTGTGTCGTGCGCACCGACGAGCAAGACGGGATCGGGAGAAGATTCGCTTGTTCTGACGCGCAAGTATGTCGGGAACTTTGTTGATTACCGGCAGCATATTCCTGAAAAACTGGGCCAGCCTTATCTGATCTGGATCAAGACCACAATGGACAGCACTTACGGAAAGATATCTGCTTTCGGAGAAAGATGTGATTTCAAACCAGGCGACAGGCTTTATATAAAGAGGAACCAGGTTTCACCCGGACCGATATCAACATACTGGGAATACCAGATCGAATCGGACGACAATTCTGTTAAATACAAGTTAAGCGATTTCCAGCACGACAGGAAGAACCTTATCAGTACCTGGTTCTGAAAAAAATCCGGAGACTGCATCAGTCCCCGGATAGTTGAGATCCCGTTAAATCATCCTTGCATTACGGAGCTTATTTCTTTACATTTCTTTTCTCCCAGAGCTTTTCCCAACCCGTAGTATCATTACTGGCTTCAGGCTGCGGCCTGTCGTCAGCCTTCCTTTCGATCTTGCGGATAACCAGGTGGCCGTCGCGTTTGCCGGAGCCTTTTGCGTGTTCAACGTAATCGACATAGGCGATGAACCTGTTGATCCTGTTGGGGATCACCTCGGGAGTCCGGATGAATCCGACATCGTCAACCTTTAAAGTATAGTTGTCGTGGTTCTCCTCCCACACATCGACATAGTAGACTATTTTGTCAAGATCAGCGAAAACGGTTTTGCCTTCCTGGTCGGTGAATCCTTCATTTACGCTGTTTTCTTCATTTTCCCAGTCGATAAGTCTCGGATACAGGATAACGCTTGCTCCTTCCACGGGATACTTATCGTAGTACTCGAGAACTTCAACTTCAAGAAGGGTTGGAATTTTGACATCAAGGTCGAGGGTAGCGACATCACTGAGTCCGCCTGAGGACCAGACCTTCAGTTTTACGTTGTAAACACCTGTTGAGGTGAATCTGTGAATCGGATTTGGTTCATCGGATATGTAACCGTCGCCGAAATCCCATTCATAATCAATTGCATTCTCTGATTCGTTCGTAAACCAGACATCTTCCCCTACGACCGGGTTGCCAGGACTTGCCGAGAAGTAGGCCCGCGGCGACATCTCGCAGGAAACAAGTATCAGGGGAAGAACTGCTGAAAGGAATATTAACTTTTTCATGACCGTTGGATTGAGTATAAAACAATAAATTCAAAATATGTGCCATGTTTAAGACGTACAACTAAAAAGGTTTGATGCATAACCAAATAAATATTTTTTTATCTTTGCACTCCAATAAAAAATACACACTGATGATCAACATAACTTTCCCCGACGGATCCGTAAGGGAATACCGTGAAGGAATAAGCAGTCTGGAAATAGCTGAACAGATCAGTCCGAAGCTTGCTAAAGAGGTTTTTTCCGCAACAGTGAACGGTGAGCTGACTGATCTTACCAGGCCGATCAGATCTGATTCGACGCTTGTTCTTCACAAGTGGGATGATGATCAGGGCAGGCATGCTTTCTGGCACTCTTCTGCTCACCTTATGGCTGAAGCTCTTGAAAGTCTCTACCCGGGAATCAGGTTCGGCATAGGGCCCGCAATTGAAACAGGCTTTTACTATGATGTTGATCCGGGCGACGGCAAGGTGATCACGGACAATGATCTTCCGCTGATCGAGAACAGGATGAAAGAGCTTGCCTCGAAAAATCTTCCTATTGTAAGGAAGGAAGTAAGCAAGAAGGAAGCGCTTGATCTTTTCTCCGGAAAGGG
>JAKLIJ010000074.1 GCA_022709665.1 Bacteroidota bacterium | reverse complement strand
GACTGTCGAGGCTATATGTGCCAGGATACTTTCCGGAACAACCATTGCCCTGATATCCGATGCCGGAACTCCCGGGATTTCAGATCCCGGATTTCTTCTTGTCAGAACCTGCATTGAAAAAGGTATTGAAGTCGAAACACTACCGGGCGCATCGGCTCTTCTGCCAGCACTTGTAAACTCGGGACTGCCGTGCGAACGATTCTGTTTCGAGGGCTTTCTTCCTCCGAAAAAAGGAAGAAGCAAAAGAATAAACTCCCTGGCTGATGAGGCCAGAACAATGATATTCTATGAGTCGCCATTCCGCCTCGTAAGAACGCTGGAGGACCTGGCCGCCTGTTTCGGGGCCAGCCGTGAAGCATCTGTTTCGAGGGAACTTACCAAGATATACGAGGAAAACATCCGAGGCACACTCGAAACACTTGCCGGACACTTCAGGGATCATGCACCGAAGGGAGAAATAGTATTAATTGTAGCAGGCAAAAAATGACAGGAACACCAGTGAGGAAACATCGTGCATCCGTTGGGCAGACCCTCACCTGGATTCTGATCCTTCTTGTCATGACTGAAATACCTGCGGTTTCCCAGAAACTGAAGGGCAGAATCGTTGACCTGTCGGGCAATCCGGTAGGATATGCAACAGTTTATATAGATGAATTAAAACTCGGGACCACCTCAAATGCAAGGGGTGATTACGAACTCAGGCTGCCTCCCGGCAAGTACAATGTGTTGTTTCAAAGCCTTGGATATGCTCCGGTAATTGAAACGATCATTATGGGTGAAACCGATGTTGAAAAAAACACGGTGCTCCCCGAACAGGTCTATGAAATCCCTGAGGTAAGGATCTCACAATCCGACGAAGATCCGGCGCTGCCTATAATGAGAAAGGTAATCGGACTGGCTCCCTATTACCTGAACTACATAGATCATTACAAGGCTGAAGTTTACATAAAGGGGAACCTGTATATAAAAAGGATCCCAAAAATCATTCAGAAATCGATGAGAATGGGAAGTACCGGCGAGAGCAGCTATGTGTCGGCCGGCGGTAAAGCCTCAGAAAATGAAGAGATACTGAAGGAAGGCGATTCATTCTTTATGGAATCATTCAATGAAATAGAATTCAATGTTCCCGATAAATATCTCCAGAGAGTCGTTTCCTTCAACAGCACATTTCCCGATCAGGGAAATAATATCTCTCCCATGGATTATATCCAGGCCAGCTTCTACCAGCCTGTCATTGCAGAACTTGCCATCTCGCCCCTTTCGCCCCAGGCTTTCTCTTACTACAAATTCAGGTATCTGGGCACCACTTTCCAGGGAAACAACACCATCAATAAAATAGAAGTAATCCCCCGGCAGAAGAGCCAGCAGCTCTTTTCGGGAACCATCTTCATTATAGAGGATCTCTGGTGCCTGCACAGCGTCGACCTTACAAATGATAATATTGCCGGAAGCATAAGAGTGAGGGAACTATACATTCCAGTAAGGGAAGATGTATGGATGCCTGTAAGCCATCAGTTCGACATCGACCTTAAGATAATCGGGATAAGAGCCGATGTCG
Source organism: Bacteroidota bacterium (assembly GCA_022709665.1). Classification (GTDB taxonomy): domain Bacteria; phylum Bacteroidota; class Bacteroidia; order Bacteroidales; family VadinHA17; genus LD21. The sequence continues at coordinate 9,489 of JAKLIJ010000074.1, read as the reverse complement.
GCTATACAAGCTCAGTCAAATACCTGGAAGTGACACCAAATGAGAAACTTCAGAAACCAGGCGACATTGCTACAGGTTTTGCAGGAAGATATCAGCCTGATTCGCTTGTCACTAAGTCAGGAACTGAGATAAACAGGATTCTTCAGAAAGAAGAACTTACCAACCGGGATATGGTTAAACTGGGCAGGCTTCTTGAAAAAGAATCAAAAAAGACCAGGCCCGACAGCGTGGTGAACAGCCTTGAGATAAAGGATAACACAACACAAATCATTGAACCGGGGGCATCAAGGAAAGACAGTTCATACTGGGCTGACATAAGGCCTATTCCACTTTCGGAACTTGAACTGCTCAGTGTCAGGAAAAGCGACAGTGCAAAAGCCGCGGCCTCAGAGATCCGGAAAAACGTCCCGGACACAGCTTCTTTTCAGGGCAGCAAGAAAAGGACATCCGGATTCAAAACCACATTTAACCGGATCATGTCGGGCCACAGCTGGTCGGATACCTCGGGATTAAGATTTACCTATGGTGGTCTGATGAACCTTAAAAGCCTTAGCTTCAATACAGTGGATGGCTTTATCTACGGGCTCGACTTCAGGATTAATAAACAGCTCAGACATTCCCGGAGCATATCCATATACCCCGACTTCCGCTATGCTTTCAGCAGGGAGAAGCTAATGTGGAGGGTCAATGCCAGCTATTCCGCTCAGGGAATGAATCCTTCCCAGGTATATTTCAGGATTGGCAGTACAAGCACCGATCTGGGAAAGAATGGAGGAATAAATCCGCTGATTAATTCCTTCACATCACTTCTCATGGAGCGTAACTACATGAAATTATACGAAAGCGGATACCTGACTCTCGGCTATGAGAAAGAAATAATCAACGGACTGAAGCTGAACTTCGAAGGAGGATATGAGGAACGCAGGCTCCTGGACAACAATACTACATTCTCAATATTTGACACGAAGAGGGTATACTCCCCAAACATTCCGGAAAATGAATATATCGACCCGCTGAGCGGGGCCGTCAGTTATCTGTCGGATAATAAGCATTTTGAATTTGTAACAAATGTTACATTTACTCCTTACCAGAAATACAGGGTGTATAACGGGAACAAGTCGCCGCAGCGATCCGACTGGCCAACCTTTATGGTTACATGGAAGCACGGCGCAAACCTGTCCGCACCCTATACCGGAGAGTACGATCACTTTGACATGTTCCGCCTGGAGGTGTCGCAGAGGCGTGAAACCGGCCCATTCAGCGAGTTCAGATGGAGAATAAGGACGGGGGGAATTACCGGCAAAAGGGGATTAACATGGTTCGACTTCTTCCACTTCAATCCGCAGCCGATAAGGATCCTTTTAGAGAAGTATGAAGATGCTTTCATGCTTCCTGCCTATTATTCCCTCAATACACCCGGGTTTTTCGGGGAAGCGCACCTGAGGTACACCACTCCCTACCTGCTCCTGAAATTTCTGCCCGGTCTGAGCAACACGCTGATGCGGGAAAACCTGACAGTCGCTTACCTTGGAACAAGGAACCGCGATCACCATACGGAAATAGGCTATAGCCTCAGCGAGATATTCTTCATTGGCGAAGCCGGAGTCTACGCCGGATTCAACAATCTGAAATACAACAGCATCGGAATGAAATTCTTCTTCAGGATCGACTAGGCAAAAGGAGGTTCATTAAGCAGGTCAGATTCCTGATCAAATCGTTCAACATTGTGTCTCAGACCATCGTGATTCATCTTTGAGCCCAGGGTGATACTCTGAGATCCCTCAGCAACTGAGGGATTTGCTTCAATATCGAACTCGTCAATATCCACAAACTGGGCTTTTTCCTCCCGGAACCTGAGTTTTACGTCGTCGACGGGACCGTTACGGTTCTTTGCAAGGATAATCTCTGCGATACCCCTGGTGGAGCTGCCATCCTCAAAGGTCGGGATCCCGAATTTTTCCTGCCTGTGGATGAAAACCACCATATCGGCATCCTGTTCAATGGCTCCTGATTCCCTCAGGTCGGAAAGAAGAGGCCGCTTGGTGCCACCCCTCATTTCAACCGAGCGGTTAAGCTGGGAAAGTGCAAGAATGGGAACGTTGAGTTCCTTGGCTATGCTCTTCAGCGATCGCGAAATATTGCTTACCTCCTGTTCCCTGCTCCCTGCATCCTCTGGTCCGGACATCAGCTGGAGATAGTCGACTATCACAACATCGAGTTTCTTCTGAGCCATCAGACGCCGGCACTTTGCCCTGAGTTCGAAAACCGATATAGCAGGCGTATCATCAATGAAAACAGGAGCCTGAACCAGTTTTTTTATCCTTAAGTCGAGCTGCTTCCATTCATCCTCGGTCAGACGCCCGTTCTTTATCTTTTCTCCAGGTATATCTGTCTCGGCTATGATAAGCCTGTTTACAAGCTGTATAGACGACATCTCACAGGAAAAGATGGCAACCTTCTTTCCATGGTCAATAGCCATGTTACGGGCCATCGACAGGGCGAAAGCAGTTTTCCCCATCGACGGACGAGCAGCTATGATAACAAGTTCTGCCTTTTGCCAACCGGAGGTAAGCCTGTCGAGCCCCGTAAAACCTGACGGTATCCCGACCAGTGCATCCTCCCTTTTTCCGGCCTCTTCGATCTCGCGGATGGCTTCCTTGATAACCATATTTATGGGAGATACCTCCCGCTTTATGTTTCCCTCGGCTATCTGAAAGAGCTCATTCTCCGAAAAATCAAGAAGCTCAGTAACATCAACAGAATCGTCGAACGACCTGTTGAGAATCTCGGTCGATGCCCTGATGAGCTCCCGTTGTATGTACTTCTGGGCTACTATCCTTGCATGATAATCGACATTAGCAGCCGAAACCACCTTCGCCGTAAGCTGTGTAAGATAAACCGGGCCGCCAACACTGTCGAGCTCATTGTGGATCCTGAGTTCTTCCGTTACCGTATAAAGATCCACCGGGTATTCCCGCATCGAAAGGTCTGTAATGGCCTTGAATATCTTCTGGTGCGCTTCCTTGTAGAAACTGGCAGGCTTAAGGATGTCGAGAATAGCTATCACAGCTTCCTTCTCGAGCATAACTGCTCCAAGAACAGCTTCCTCCATATCGAGCGCCTGAGGCGGCACCTTCCCGAAATCAGGTAGTTGTGCCACAACTGGCCGTGGCACTGGTTTTTGTCTGGCCATCAAATTTATTTCGCTGATTTAATGTAACTTATAAGATACTCCCAATTCCTCGCAGGGCTGACCAAAGGTAAAAAATACACTACTTAAAAAACCGGAATGTATTTTGATCTTACAAACATAATTCTGTTTAAAACTTGTTGAAAAAGCAAATTGATAAGATTATGTGCAAAAAAACCGTTCGTTATGATAATTTTGCAGTAAACACTGATAAATGCTCGTTTTTCCGAAGGCAAAAATCAACCTGGGACTGAGGATAACACGCAGGCGTCCTGACGGCTATCATGACATTGAGACGATGTTCTATCCTGTCGGCCTTTGTGATGCTCTTGAGATTGTAAGGGCCCCTGAAGGATCGGAAAAGGATGCTCTGGCAATAAGCGGGAACAACATACCCGGAGCTGCTGAGGACAATATTGTACTCCTCGGGGTCAGAAAGCTGAGGGAATCATTTCGGGTACCGGCACTCCATATTCACCTTCACAAAAGGATCCCGGCCGGAGCCGGTCTCGGAGGTGGCTCATCCGATGCTGCATCAGCTCTGCGTGCCATCAACCGTATTTTCAACCTGTCGATCGGTAATGCGAAACTTAAGGAGATCGCAGCCGCCCTTGGAAGCGACTGCCCTTTCTTCATCGACCAGGTACCTGCATTTGCTTCGGGCAGAGGAGAGATCCTTTATCCTGCACCCTTCATTCTTAACGGTTACCATATTGTTCTGGCGAATCCCGGGATCCAGGCGGGCACCAGGGAAGCCTACGCAGAATGCAGGCCCTCATTACCCGAAACGCCGCTCGAACTGCTTCTGAACAGACCGGTGAACGAGTGGAAGGACACTGTTTTAAATGATTTTGAAGAGATAATATTTCCTAAATATCCTGTGATTAAGGAGCTGAAATCAGCATTTTACGACTCAGGCGCCGTATTCAGCTCAATGTCAGGTAGTGGTTCTACGGTATTCGGCATCTACAGTGAGAAACCTGTTATACCCGGACAACTGGCAGAGCATGTGATCTTCGAAGGTACACTGTAGTCAGTCTCCTTCAATCTCAAGCAGCACGGTCCCCTTTCCTACCCTGTCGCCCTTTTTGATAAGTATGCGTTTAATTTTTCCTTCCAGCGGCGATTTAACGAAGTTCTGCATCTTCATCGCCTCAAGGATAAGAAGATCATCTCCTTTCCCGACCTTCTGGCCTTCCGTTACAAGAATATCAAGGATGGTCCCGGGGATATAGCTTATAACTCTTCCGGGATCAGGTGGACTGTAAGCTTTCCTGTTGACAAATTTCTTACTCAGCCTTGTTATGTAGATGGTTGAGTTTATATTCAGCCTGCCGCTTTCTTTTCCTTTCATACTTTTTCCTCCTCAGTGTTACAGGATAATGATCAGAAAGGCGGATTCCCGTGTTTCTTACTTATCATCTTGACTGACTTGTTGGCTGTTGCCTTTATTGCATGAAGCAGGAACCTGCGGGTCTCTCCAGGCTCAATCACTGCATCAACATACCCGCGTGATGCCGCTACATAGGGATTGGCAAATTTCGCCTTGTATTCCTCAACCTTCTTTTTGCGCATCTCATCAGGATCGTCCGACGACATGATCTCTTTCCTGAAAATTATATTCGCAGCGCCCTCGGGTCCCATAACTGCAATTTCTGCTGTCGGCCACGCAAACACAAAGTCGGCGCGGAGATGCCGTGATCCCATGGCAATATATCCTCCGCCGTAAGCTTTTCTCAGGATGACTGTGATCTTGGGCACCGTGGCTTCACAATATGAATAAAGTATCTTGGCTCCATGCCTGATAACTCCGGCATGCTCCTGATCAACACCCGGAAGATAACCAGGAAGGTCCATTAAGGTTATTATGGGAATGTTGAACGCATCACAGAAGCGGATGAACCTGGCGGCCTTGTCGGATGAGTCGACATCAAGAACACCGGCCATCTCCAGAGGCTGATTGGCTACAAAGCCTGCTGTCACTCCTCCAACCCGTGCAAAACCTATTACCATATTGCGGGCATACATCTCCATGATCTCAAAAAAATCGGATCTGTCGACAACAGCTCTTATAACATCCCTCACATCATATGGAAGTGTCGGATCGTCGGGGACAATCTTTTCCGGATCATATGTCCCGTCTGGCTCATGCGGTTCTGCCGGTTGTGCCCCGTGACTGTTATTCCATGGAATGAATGTCAGCAGCTTCTTTATCTGGGCAAAACACTCCTCCTCGCTGGAGGCAAAGAAATGTGCGTTGCCTGTAACCTCACTGTGTACCCTTGCTCCGCCAAGATCCTCCATGGATATTTCTTCCCCAAGCACTGTCTTTATAACTTCCGGACCTGTGATGAACATCTTGGAGATATTATCCACAACAAATACAAAATCGGTCAGAGCCGGCGAATAAACAGCTCCGCCCGCGCAGGGTCCGAGGATAACTGAGATCTGTGGTATAACGCCGCTTGATATGGTGTTACGGAAGAATATCTCACCGTAGCCTGCCAGCGAATTGACACCTTCCTGTATCCTGGCTCCCCCTGAATCATTGATCCCTATAAGTGGCATCCTCATCTTAAGAGCATAATCCATGATCTTGGTGATCTTGCGGGAATGCATCATGCCAAGCGATCCGCCTGCAACAGTGAAATCCTGGGCATAAACGGCTACCGGGGCACCGTTAATGGTTCCGGAACCGATTATTACACCATCGCTCGGAAGCGACTTTTTGTCCATGTCAAAATCGCGGGCATCATGTTCCACGAAAAGATCATACTCCACAAATGAATCCCTGTCGACAAGGGCTATAATCCTCTCGCGGGCAGTCCGCTTGCCCAGGGCTTTCTGTTTCTCAATAGCCTGCTCTCCGCCTCCCAGAAGGATCAGCTTTCTCTTCTCATGGAGTTCCTTTATTTTCTTGCTTACCGCCATTTTAAACTGTGATTTACAGGTTAAGTTCTAAAAACTGACGCAATATAAGTTTTTCAAATGAAGCCCCGCCTACTTGGGTGCAAGTTTGTACAGCACCAATGCAATAAAGGCGTAGAGGATGTTGGGAATCCACATTGCCAGCATGGGAGCAAGATTTCCCTTAAGGGAGAACTGCGACGCAAACTGCATGAACAGTATATATGAGAAACTCAGACCGAGTCCGATACCTATGTTCATGCCTATGCCCCCTCTCACCTTCCGCGATGAAAGCGAGACTCCAATCATCGTAAGAATGAAAACCGAGAACGGACTCGCAAAACGACGATGCTTTTCTATCAGAAACAGTTTCAGCTCATCCGACCCCTGCAGCCTCAGCTTGTCAACATACTCATTAAGACTGCTGTAAGTCATAGTACCTACGAATTCCGGGCCCATTGAGAGATCCTCAGGACTGAAGTAAGCCAGAGTTGTGTCGATGCGCTCTCCTTCCGAAATACGATCCTCTCCTGCGGTGATATCCCTGAGCCTGTAATTAATAACCACCCATCTGCTGGTCGCAGTATCGTACCTAACCATATCACCCGACAGCTTCGATTCAAGCTTTCCCTCATCATTGAACCTCTCGATGGTGAAATTCCTTCCGGCCTGGCTGATCGGATTGAATGACTCCATATATACAAGTACATTCCTGTAAACCTGCCTGTGAATATTCATAACCGGAATCCTCTTTGTCCGGGCCCTGTAATACTTGTCTTCAAACTCTATCCGTTTCAGGTTTGAGGTGGGAATAACAAAGTTGGTAAGCATAAATGTGAAGACTGCAATAAGAAAAGCAGAAACAAAATATGGAACCATCATCCTTCTGAAACTCATGCCGCTGTTGAGAATAGCAATGATCTCGGTGTTGGCAGCCATTTTTGAAGTAAAAAAGATCACTGAGATAAAAACAAACAGCGGGGAAAAAAGGGTGGCAAAATATGGGATAAAGTTGAGATAATAGTCAAATATTATGGCTTTTACCGGAGCCTCACGCTCCATGAAATTATCTATCTTCTCGGCAAAGTCAAAAACAACGGCAATGGAAAGGATCATCACAAGGGCAAAAAAGAAAGTGCCCAGGAACTTCCTGATAATATAGCGGTCAATGAGTTTTAACCCGGGAAGATTCATGCCCTTGCTGAAAGTTTTTTTAACATTTGTTCTTTCCATTTCCCGAAGGTACCATTTTCAATCCGTTCTCTTGCATCTGAAACCAGCCTGAGATAGAATGAAAGGTTGTGAATACTTGCAATCTGTGATCCGAGTATCTCACCGGAAATTATCAGATGCCTGAGATAGGCCTTTGAATAGTTAAGGCTCACAGGCGAAGGTCCCGAAGGATCGACAGGACTGAAATCGTCAATCCATTTCCTGTTCTTTATATTTATTATTCCCTGGCTTGTGAACAGCATCCCGTTTCTTCCGTTTCTGGTCGGCATCACACAGTCGAACATATCGATACCTCTTTCGATGGCCTCCAGTATGTTTGCCGGGGTTCCCACTCCCATCAGATAACGAGGTTTGTCCTCCGGAAGTATCTCATTGACAACCTCAATGGTACGATACATTTCCTCAGCCGGCTCTCCCACAGAAAGACCTCCGATGGCATTTCCCTCCATTCCGGCTTCAGCAGTCTTTTCAGCAGACATCCTCCTCAGATCATCGAATGTGCTTCCCTGTACAATCGGGAAAAGGTATTGATTATGTCCCCAGCGCGGTTCCGTAGACCTGAACCTGGCAACTGCCCTGTCGAGCCAGCGGTGAGTAAGGGCTACCGATTTCTCAGCATAGCGGTGGTCACATGGAAATGGGGCGCACTCATCAAATGCCATCATAATGTCGGCACCAATAATACGCTGTATATCAACTGTATTTTCGGGAGTGAAGACGTGCTTCGATCCGTCAATATGAGATTTAAAAACAGCTCCCTCCTCGGTAAGCTTCCTGTTTGGAGCCAGTGAAAAGACCTGATAACCACCGCTGTCAGTAAGAATTGGCCTTCCCCAGTTCATGAAGCTGTGCAGGCCGCCTGCCTTTTCAATTATTTCCGTGCCCGGGCGAAGATAAAGATGGTAGGTGTTGCCAAGAATGATCCTGGCATTAATATCCTCAGCAAGATCCCTCTGCAGTATCCCCTTGACGGTACCGGCTGTCCCGACCGGCATGAAAATCGGAGTAGGTATATCACCATGACCGGTGGAAAGCACTCCCGTCCTGGCTTTTGAATCCTTATCCCTGTGCCGTATAGTGAACATCTGATAGCCTTTTTACGGATGCCAAAGGTAATTCATTCATCCACCTGTTGAAAATTATGTCGATAATTTTTCCTGCCTCTCATCCGTTTTCAGAAAAAAGCAAAGCTTCCCGGCATTCATCTTTTCGGAATATCTTATTAATATTGCAGCCTTATCTGAAAGTGGAATGATACAACCTGGAAATCCTGTATTTCTGACTTTGCTGATCATTTTCGGCATATCCTTCCTTGTACAGGCGTTCTATTACCTTTACTTCTACCTGGCTCCGGCCAGGCCGCAACCTCCTGAGCCACAAGTAAAACAGGAGTCCGTTTCTGTAATTATCTGTGCAAGGAACGAAGAAGAGAATCTGAGGAAGTTCCTTCCGGCCGTCCTGGAACAGGATTATCCCGATTTCGAAGTCATTGTGGTAAACGACTGTTCGGAAGATGGTACCGACAACGTTCTGGCAGGGTTTCTGAAAACCTATCCGAGACTCAGGGTTTCAAACATCACAAGGGATCCCAAATTCACTCACAACAAAAAGTTCGCTCAATTCATCGGCATTAAAGCCGCCCGGAACGAACTGTTGCTCTTTACTGATGCCGATTGCAGACCCGAGAGCAGTAAATGGATAGGAAAAATGGCATCCCGTTTCGAAGAAAAGACAAGCTTTGTCCTGGGATACGGAGGATATTTCACGGGAAAAGGCCTGCTGAACAGATATATCAGATACGATTGCATGACAATTGCTGTCCAATACCTGGGGATGGCTCTAAGGGGAATGCCCTACATGGGTGTGGGAAGAAACCTGGCATACAGAAAATCATTGTTTTTTGAAAGAAAAGGATTTGGACAGCATTCACACCTGGCCTCAGGCGATGACGACCTTTTCGTAAATTCAAACGCAACTCCCGAAAATATAGCAGTGGAATTCGGAAAGGAATCCCACACAAGGTCGGTGCCTACCTTAAACATCTCCGGATATGTAAAGCAAAAATCCAGACATCTTACAACAGCCCGGCACTACAGAACGGCACATAAAATAATTTTGCTCGGCGAACCGGTTTCAAGGGTAGTCTTCTATGCCTTCCT
>JAKLIJ010000073.1 GCA_022709665.1 Bacteroidota bacterium | reverse complement strand
ATGAACTCCTACAGGCCTCTTACCAAAATCGCTGCTTATTCTGCTGCGAAATCGGCTGTTAATAATTTCACACAATGGCTTGCTGTTCATTTTTCCAAAACAGGCATAAGGGTAAATGCCATAGCCCCTGGCTTCCTGCTTACAAACCAGAACAGGTTCCTGCTTATGGATGAAAAAACCGGAGAACCAACAGCCAGAACAAGGAAAATACTGGGCAGCACCCCGATGGAACGCTTCGGCACACCCGAGGAACTGACGGGAACCCTGCTCTACCTGGTATCCGACCTCTCGAAGTTCGTTACGGGAGTTATCATACCTGTGGATGGAGGATTCAGTGCGTACTCCGGGGTATAATGGCAGTTGGCAGTTGGCAGTTGGCAGTAAGGAATTGGTATTCGGTTCCAGATAGCTATCGGGACGGTATTCGGTAATTCACTAGCTTCCAGCAACAAGTAAGCACTAATCCGCAACATGTTAAAACCAGGGCGGACAAAGCCGGCAACTTTTGTTTTAACAACATATTGGTAAAGAAATGATATACTATCAATCAGGATCGGAAAATACAGTTATAGGTCCCAATGAACTGGAGTACGGAGTCTTTTCTGCACTTGTAAAGCTGGGGCAGAGGAAGAAAGTACTGGCTCTGCCGCCCGACTTCACAAGGTTCCACTCGAGGGCCGGGGAAGTCACGACCCTTGTTTACAAATATTACAGGGAGAATCTGACGGATATTCTTCCCGCATTGGGAACTCATTCTCCAATGACACCGGCTGAGATATCCGAAATGTTCAGGGGAGTTCCTTCTGAGTTGTTCAGGGTTCACGACTGGAGAAGCGATGTTGTTACGGTAGGCACTGTGCCCGGTGATTTCATTTCTGAAATTACCGAAGGAAAGCTCTCCTATTCCTGGCCTGCACAGCTGAACAGGATGCTGGTTAACGGGAAACACGACCTCATTATTTCCATCGGACAGGTAGTGCCGCACGAAGTGGTGGGAATGGCCAACTACAACAAGAACCTGTTTGTCGGTACCGGCGGCCCGGAAGGGATAAACAAAAGCCATTTTATTGGAGCCGTTTACGGTATGGAAAGAATGATGGGAAAAGCCGACACACCGGTCAGGAGACTGCTTAACTACGCCTCAGACCATTTCATTAAGGACCTCCCTGTTGTCTATATCCAGACGGTCATAGGTCGTGATGAAAACGGTAAGCTGGTTATACGAGGACTATATATAGGCGATGACTATGAAGTATTTAAACTTGCTTCAGAACTGTCGATCAGAGTGAATTTCACTGTTCTCGACGAACCAATCAAGAAAGCCGTTGTTTATCTCGACCCGTCTGAATTTAAAAGCACCTGGCTTGGCAACAAGAGCATCTACCGGACAAGAATGGCAATGGCCGACAATGGGGAACTGGTAATACTTGCACCCGGACTGAAGGAGTTCGGCGAAGACAAGGAAATTGACAGGCTGATAAGGAAATACGGTTACAGAGGAACTCCGGCCACACTAAAAGCCCTCGAACAGAATCCTGAGCTGATGGACAATCTCAGCGCAGCAGCACACCTTATACACGGCAGTTCTGAGGGAAGGTTCTCAATAACATACTGCCCCGGGCTCCTTACAAGGCAGGAAATTGAATCAGTCAATTTCCGGTATGCAAACCTTGATGATATGTTGAAGAAATATGATCCTTCCTTATTGGACGAAGGTGTGAACAGAATGCCGGATGGTGAGGAGATCTATTATATCTCGAATCCGGCTGTAGGTCTCTGGGCATCTAAAGACAAGCTCCGATGATCAACTGGGGGATAATCGGCTGCGGCAAGGTCACAGAACAAAAGAGCGGTCCGGCATTCAATAAGGTTTCCGGATCAAGGCTTGTTGCAGTGATGCGCAGAAACCGCGATCTGGCGGAAGATTATGCCAGAAGGCATAAAGTACCAAGGTATTATTCCGATGCCGGTGACCTGATTAACGATAAGGATGTAAATGCAGTTTATATTGCCACTCCACCCGGAAGCCATGCTGAATATGCCATAAAAGCACTAAAGGCAGGCAAACCGGTTTATATAGAAAAGCCTATGGCTGCAAATTACAGGGAGTGTGTCATGATAAATGAGGCTGCAGAAAAAGCCGGACTCCCCGTTTATGTTGCTTATTACAGGAGAACTCTTCCTGGATTTTTGCTTATAAAGAATCTTATTGAAGCCGGCGAGATAGGCAAACCCCGTTTTGCTAACTTCCAGATTTATAACTATGCTTCCGAAGATGAGAAAGCAGGAAAGCTGCCCTGGCGGGTAATGCCCGAAATATCGGGTGCAGGTCATTTCTTTGATCTGGGTTCCCATCAGCTCGATTTTCTCGATTATCTTTTCGGACCGGTTATCAAAGTGTCGTCTATGGCGGTCAACCAGGCCGGAATGTACAGGGCCGAAGATTTTGTGGCAGCTTCATTCCTCTTCAATGATAACATAGCAGGTACAGGGATATGGAGTTTTGCAGCTTCACGCGAAGCCAACAGGGATTATTTTGAAATAACAGGTGATAAAGGAATCATAAAAACCTCTACATTTACATACGAACCGATCGTACTTGTCAATTCTTCCGGAACAAAAGAGTTTGCAAACGAGAGACCTGAGAACATACAGCTTTACCTGATCGGACAGATCGTCAAAGCTCTTTCGGAAGGCGGAGATGTTGTAAGTACCGGCGCAACAGGTGCAAGAACCAGCTGGGTTCTGGATGAAGTTGTAAGGGAATATTACAATGGGACGGCTTCAAAGCAGTGAAAACAAAATTATTAATAATAAATATATAATTGATAAACAAAACTTTATGGACACAAAATCAGATATCGGACTGATCGGACTGGCCGTGATGGGCGAAAATCTTGTTCTCAATATGGAGAGCAAGGGCTTTCAGGTCACTGTGTACAACCGTACACTTCAAAGGGTTGATGACTTCCTTGCAGGGCGGGCAAAGGGCTTAAAAATTGTTGGAGCCCATTCAATTGAAGAACTGGTCAAATCGTTGAAGAGGCCAAGAAAAATAATGATAATGGTAAAGGCAGGCAGTGCTGTCGATGATATGATCAACACCCTTATCCCCTATCTCGAAAAAGGTGATATCATTATTGATGGCGGTAATACCCATTTCCCTGACACTAACAGGAGAACAGCCCTGGTTGAGAGCAAGGGCCTCCTCTACATCGGGACAGGTGTTTCGGGAGGAGAAGAAGGAGCACTTCTGGGACCATCCATCATGCCCGGCGGATCAGCTGCCGCCTGGCCCGAAGTCAAACCCATATTTCAGGCCATCGCGGCTAAAGTTGACAACGGAACACCGTGCTGCGACTGGGTCGGCGAAAACGGAGCCGGACATTTCGTTAAAATGGTCCATAACGGGATAGAATACGGAGATATGCAGCTTATCTGCGAAGCTTATCAGATAATGAGGGATCTTCTCCATATGAGCGCCGATGAAATGCACCTTGTTTTCAGGGAATGGAACGAAGGGGAACTGGACAGTTATCTCATTGAAATAACAAGGGATATTCTTGCATTCAAGGATGAGGATGGAAAACCGCTTGTAGACAAGATACTCGATACAGCAGGCCAGAAAGGCACCGGCAAATGGACAGCCGTGACTGCACTTGACTTTGGTATTCCTCTTACACTGATCGGAGAAGCTGTATTCTCGAGATGTCTTTCTGCAATAAAGGATGAAAGGGCTGCCGCTTCGAAGATATTGTCGGGCCCCGGAAAAGATTTCATCGGCGACCGGAAAGCATTTGTAAATGATCTCAGAGAAGCTGTGTATGCCTCGAAAATAGTTTCATATGCCCAGGGATATCAGCTGATGAGAGCTGCTGCACAGGAGTTCGGATGGAAGCTTAACTACGGAGGAATTGCTCTTATGTGGAGAGGCGGCTGCATAATCAGGTCAGCATTCCTTGGAAAAATCAAGGAAGCCTTCGACAATAATCCTGATATACCCAACCTGCTTCTTGATCCATTCTTTAAAACAAAGGTCGAAAAAGCCCAGGCCGGATGGAGAAATGTAATCTCAACTGCTCTCCTTTACGGGATCCCGGTTCCGGCGATGTCGTCGGCACTCTGTTATTTTGACGGATACAGGTGTGAAAAGCTTCCCGCCAATCTTCTTCAGGCCCAGAGAGATTATTTCGGAGCACACACCTATGAACGCCTCGACAGGCAGAGGGGTGAATTCTTCCATACCAACTGGACCGGCCGCGGAGGAACAACAGCATCGACAACCTACAATGTCTAAGCATACCTAATCCGATACTTTTATGTCAGCAGCTTCAATCAATGAGACAATTGGAAAATACAGGTGGACCATCTGTGCTCTTGTTTTTTTCGCAACAACAGTAAACTATTTCGACCGTAATGTACTTGGTCTTCTTAAACCAACACTGGCCGAGGAGGGTATTTTCGGAGCCGACAAGGCCAACCAGGAATTGTACTACTCGTGGGTGGTAATGGCTTTCCAGATCGCCTATGCAATAGGAATGACTCTCGCAGGAAGATTCATCGACTGGATCGGCACAAAGAGAGGTTACGCCTTCTCACTCCTTGGTTGGAGTATTGCAGCAATGGGCCATGCACTTGCTCACAATGCATTCACTTTCGGTATATGGAGGGCAGCTCTGGGCTTCACAGAAGCAGGTAACTTCCCTGCCGCCAACAAGACCATGGCAGAATGGTTTCCCAAAAAGGAAAGAGCGCTTGCCACCGGCATCTATAATTCTGGCACAAACGTCGGAGCCATCCTCACTCCTCTTTTCGTCCCATGGATCGCAGTTCACTGGGGATGGGAAGTGGCATTCATTTTTGTGGGAGCCATCGGACTTATATGGCTGTTCTTCTGGTTCCGCACCTACGCTTCACCTGAACAAAAGCTAAAGGCTGGTATACTTTCGCAGGCTGAATATGACTACATCCACAGCGACCTCGACGAAAAAGAAGAAAAAAAGAAAGAAGTGGAAGGCCAGACGGAAAAGGTACCCTGGTCGAAACTGCTCGCAAAGCGCCAGACCTGGGCCTTCTTCTTCGGCAAGTTCCTCACCGATCCGGTTTGGTGGTTCTACCTGTTCTGGCTGCCGGCATTTCTAAACGGTGAGAATGCAAGAAAGATTCTCGAATTCAAGAACATGAATCCTTCCTATGCGGGCACCGGAGCCGATGTTCCCGGGGTGATCAGCTGGACATTGGCGGTTGCAATAGTATATTCAATTGCAACAATCGGATCGGTTTTCGGAGGATGGCTTCCCAAAAAATTCATAAACGGAGGGATGGTGACTTACAAGGCCAGAAAACTTTCAATGTTTATCTATGCCCTTTTCCCTCTCTCTGTTCTGGCAGCAAGCTGGCTTGGTCAGTTTAACACATGGTATGCTGTGCTGGTCATCGGGCTTGCATGCGCAGCACACCAGGCATGGTCGGCCAATATATTTACAACCGTAACTGACATGTTCCCGAAAAAAGCCGTGGCATCCGTAACCGGTATCGGAGGAATGGCAGGAGCAGTCGGAGGTATTCTTGTAGCTCAGGCGGCAGGGCTTCTCCTCAAGCATTACACAGCTCTTGACAAGACGGAAGTTGGCTACGGAATAATGTTCATATTCTGCGGAATAGCTTATCTTGCAGCCTGGATACTTATGCATTTCCTTGTACCCAGGATGAAACGTGTTGAAAATATTTAAATGATCTATGAAGAAGTTAGGAAAATACTCAATGGGAATGGGTGATCGGTTCGGTCACCAGGGTTATGCGCAGCTTAAAGCAATTATGGAAGCTGCGAAAAATGGTGTCGGCATCACTCCCGTATGGAATAAGTCGAACAGGGAGCATATGATCATTGGCACGCAACCCCAGGATGTAAGGAAGGAGGCTGATGCCGTTACAGGGGCAGCCGGTTTTACAGAACCGTATTTCGTCGATGCTGATCATATAAACCTCGATACCGTCGAACGGTTCATTCCTGCTTCCGACTTCTTCACCATCGACGTTGCCTCCTATATCGGGAAACGGGCTGATGATTCAAAAATAGATACATTCCTCGACAGAGTTAAGAAATACTCAGGCAGGATTGAAATTCCCGGAATCAAAAGAACTATCAGGTGTTCAGCTGACCAGCTCTGGGGCATAGCTGAGAATTACCTTTATGCTGCCGGAAAAGCCGGTGAGATATACAGGAAAATAGAAAAGTCAAAGGGCGCCGGCAACTTCGTCACAGAAGTTTCAATGGACGAGGTTGCCACTCCTCAGACTCCCTTGGAACTGTTCTTCATCCTGCTTATGCTTGGGGAAGAAAAAGTTCCGGTACAGACAATAGCTCCGAAATTCTCGGGCAGATTTAATAAGGGAGTTGATTATGTAGGCGACCCTTCTCAATTTGCCGCTGAATTCGAGGAAGACCTGATGGTGATCGACCATGCCATCAGGGAATTCCGATTACCTTCAGAGCTGAAAATCAGCATCCATTCAGGCTCTGACAAGTTTGCCCTGTACCCGCACATAGGCTCCATACTTAAGAAACACGACAAAGGAGTCCATCTTAAAACAGCAGGAACTACCTGGCTGGAGGAGATCATTGGTCTTGCTGAAGCCGGAGGAGAAGCTCTGGACTTTGCAAAATCAATATATATCCAGGCGCTTGAAAAAACCGAGGAGCTTTGTGCACCTTATGCAGATGTAATCGACATCAATGTAAAAATGCTTCCCTCTGCAGGATTGGTGCGTGCATGGAACAGCAGAAAATTCGCGTCATCATTAAGGCACGATCAGTCGAATCCCGATTACAATCCCAATATGAGGCAGCTGATCCATGTTGCCTACAAACTGGCCGCCCAGGATATGGGGCATTTTTCCAGGCTGCTTGATGAACACAAGGAAATTGTATCCCAATGCGTCTTTGATAACATGTTAACAAGACACATCAAAAGGATATTTCTTTAAGGAAATTATTACTTATCCAGTTCCAGAGCTGCAAGGATAAAGGGAGCTAAACCCTTGGTATCATTATCGACTCTTTTTTCTTTGATATAATACTCGTATGAGCCGTCGCGGTAAGGATTTCCTCCAAGTCCGCATCCTCCGACAATATTGTGCATGGTAAGGTTTCCGCTTTCATCAACGGTGATAAGCTCTTTTACAATGTTGTCAAACGCTTTTTCAGCTATATCAAGATAAGCCTTGTCGAGATAACCTGCTTTTGCCGCACGTGCAAATACATATGTGAACATTGAAGAACCGGAACCCTCAATATAGTTGCCTTCTCTCCCTCCATGATTGAGAACCTGGAACCAGAGGCCCGTTTCAGGATCCTGTACTTTGAGAAGAGCCTCGGATGTCGACTGCAATATCTTTATCAGATCGCTTCTTCCCGGATGATTTTCAGGCAGGTATTCCAGAATATCAGTAAGAGCCATCAGGTACCAGCCTGTTGCCCGGCTCCATGGATATTGCGAGCGTCCTGTTTCGGGATCGCACCATTTTTGCTCACGGCTTTCATCCCAGGCGTGCATCAGCAATCCCGATTCTTTATCCAGTGTCATCTCATATGCCAACTTTGCCTGGTTTACAGCCACATCATACCATTCGGGAGCATTAAAACGGGCAGCATACTGTACCATAAAGGTCGATCCCATGAATATCCCGTCGAGCCACATCTGCCAGGGATAGATCTTCTTATGCCAGTACCCTCCCGATTTCGTTCTGGGATGATCACGCAGCTGATCAATAAAACCTTCAAGTGCAATCCTGTATTTGTCATCAGCTTTCCTGCCGTAAACCGTAAGAACATTCCTTCCCGGAAAGATCCTGTCGAGATTATACTCTTCCTTCCTGTAATCAATAACACTGCCATCAGGCCGGACAAAATAATCCACCCAGTCCTCCATATATCTTGAGAACTTCGGATCGACAGTTCCAAGACGGTCGATCGCCATCCCCAGAAAAGCCACATCGTAAGCCCATTTCGGATGCCTGTCAACATAGTAAACCAGGCTGTCGGATCTGTTGATGACAGTGTTTGCCATCCTGATTGACCACTTAAGTTCCTTTTCTGTCTTTCTCCCGGGCTCAGTCCCTGAACCACATGATGAAAGCAACAAGACAGTCACCAAAAGAATTGTTCTGTACATCTCTTCCTGATATATTGGTTAGTATTAATGATATTTAGAAATGAACGAGGTGCGCTTTACTTATCCTAGTCCATGTCATTCACCGGTTTATAAAATTAATTAAAAACAGTATATAGACCAAAAAGAAACTGTTTTGACTTAAGCAGAAAAAAAACTTCAACAGCAATTTGATTTAAGAATTGTATTATTTTTGGCAATTATGCCATATAAGTAATCATTCAATTAACTCATAATTATTTAGAATTTTTATCATGAAAAAATCACAATCCAGGAGAGACTTCCTCCGGGTGTCAGCAGCAGGCGCTCTCGGAGCTTTCGTTTTATCACAGTCGTCGTGCCGTAATGCTTCCAACAAGGCAGCAAAGGTCGCTGAACCTGCAATAGTCGATCCGAAATCATTCGGCCTTGGCCTTCAGCTTTATTCCATAAGGGATGCAATGACCACAGATGCACCGGGTTCATTGAAAAAGGTCTCCGACATGGGCTACAAGTATGTTGAGCTTGCTGATTACGTCGACGGAAAGTTCTATGGTTATACACCCGCCGACTTTAAGAAACTTGTTAATGACCTTGGGATGGAGATTCTGAGCAGCCACACGCAGGTTGAAGGAGCAGGAGTTACTCTGGATAGCGCCAGGAAAATGGCTGAGGATCATGCCCTTATCGGAGCCAAATATTGTATCCAGCCATGGATCGTGGAGGAAATGCGCGACTCTATCGCCACTTACCAGCGAATGGCTGCAAACTGGAATGAGATCGGAAAAATAATGAAGGAGTTCGGACTTCAGTTCGGTTATCATAACCACAATTTTGAATTTGCAACCGTAGAAGGAAAAGTCCCCTACTTCGACGTGATGCTTGCCGAACTGGATAAGGATCTGGTGATTATGGAAATGGATATGTTCTGGGTAACCCAGGCCGGACATAATCCGGTGGACATCTTCAACAAGTATCCCGGAAGATTCCCTATTTACCACCTGAAAGACGGTTACGAAAAGCTTCCTCCTTACTTTGATGTTACAAAGGGCAACATCGCTCCTGTTGGCGAGGGTGTTGTAAACTTCAAGGAGATCATTGCTGCAAAAGACGTGGCAGGGATGAAGTACATGATCGTTGAGCAGGATGACAGCCGCGATGGAGACATGTTTGCCGACATCCAGAAAAGCATTACGAACCTGACTACAAAGATTCTGGTCTGACCCCCTGTACAACCGGAAACAACATAAAAAAAGGAGCGTCGACTGACGCTCCTTTTTTCTATGTTATTGGTTTATTCTGCCGTCTTAAACCCCACAACAATCTGAGATTCGGTCTGCGTAAGATCCAACACCAGCATCTCGTTATTTCCTTTCCTGAGAAATGTTGCCGGACAGTATAGTCTTTTCTGAGGGCCGATGTTCCAGTAACGTCCGAGATTATGACCGTTAATCCACACTATGCCTTTCTGAAAGTTCGACATGTCGAGAAATGTATCTCCGGGCATGGCCAGGAAAAAGTTACCCTTGAAGAAAATACCTTTTTTACCCGGGTTCCTGTTTGATGACCTCAGATCGTAGATAAATTTACTGTCCATAGGCAGATTGTAGACTTTCCAGTTCATCAGAGTCATCCCGTTCAATGTAACCCTGTCGGTTATTCCTTTCCTGTCAATCAGGTGCTGTGCGAAATTGATACGACCCATTCCCTCTACCAGGATTTCAAGAAGGGGCCGCTCTGCCTTGCTTTCCGGAATATCTATGGTGTTGATGCCCTCCCTCCTGTCGAGCGTGCCTATGAATTGGCCGTTAAGGAAAACGGTTGCATAATCATGAAGTTCGGTCACCGTAAGCTTGCCACTTTTATGGCCGATAAGCTCGGTGGAATAAAGAATGAATCCGTAATCCTGACCATAAGCCTCAAAAGGTTTTGGCTGAACAGAACTGACAGGTTGGGGAAGATTATCCCATACTGATGAAAAAGGAGTTAGACCTATTGATGGAATTTCATAAGCGGGAATGGGTTCAGGAACAGGAGGAAGCTTTTTCCCCCTGGGCAGGTAGGACCCTATAAGATTTCTCAGTGACATATACTTTGCCGTCGGCCGGCCCTGCTCGTCTATCGGCGCATCGTAGTCATAACTGGTTACATCAGGTTCATACCCCTTGCCTCCCGAGTTAGCTCCCGCAGTGAACCCGAAATTTGTTCCTCCGTGAATTACATAGAAATTGAAAGATTTCCTGTTATCCATCAGGAACCTGATTTCTTTCATCAGGTCGGTTGTATCAGGTCTTGCCCATTTTTCACCCCAGTGAGTAAGCCATCCGGGGTATGTCTCGCTGCTGAATACCGGAACTCCCGGGTTCATTTTAGCAGCAAGCTCGAAGTGCTCCGGTCTGCTTCCCGAATCAAGACCGACGGCACAACCTGGCAGAGCTCCTGCTTCAAGCATATACGTCGTTGGTCCGTCGCCGGTGAAGTATGGCACATTTATTCCGTTCTCAGTCCATACCTCCTTCAGACGTTCCAGGTAGTTCCTGTCATTGCCATAACTTCCGTATTCATTTTCTATCTGAACCATAAGCAGAGGGCCTCCGTTTGTTATCTGGAAAGGTTTTATCACCTCTGCAAGCTTTTGGATATAACGTTCAGCCGCAGCCATATACCTCGAATCCATGCATCTGAGTTTTATATCAGGAATCCTGAGAAGATAAGGAGGAATTCCTCCAAGCTCCCATTCTGCACATACGTATGGCCCCGGCCTGACAATAAGCCATAAACCCTCTTCCTGCACAATGTTGAAAAACTGTGCCAGATTCCTGTTGCCTGTCTCAAAGTCAAAAATCCCCTCCTGCTGCTCATGGTAATTCCACATGATGTACACACTTATTGTGTTACAGCCCATTGC
>JAKLIJ010000072.1 GCA_022709665.1 Bacteroidota bacterium | reverse complement strand
CTTGCAGCTGCCCTCGGGCATACCCAGAGCCTTCACACAAACGCTCTCGACGAGGCTCTTGCTCTTCCCACCGACTTCTCCGCACGAATTGCAAGGAATACCCAGAAATATCTCCAGGAGGAAACGAATATCTGCAGGGCTGTCGATCCATGGGCAGGTTCATATTATGTTGAAAGCCTTACACATGAGATTGCACACAAGGCATGGGAACTTATTGAGGAAATCGAGAACCTGGGCGGAATGGCCAAAGCCATCGAGTCGGGAATTCCGAAAATGAGGATAGAGGAAGCAGCAGCCAGGGCCCAGGCAAGGATCGACTCAGGCTTGCAGACCATTGTGGGTACCAACAGGTACCGACTTGATAAAGAGGAACCTCTTGAGATACTCGAGGTGGACAACAGCGCCGTCAGGGATGCCCAGGTCAAAAGGCTTGAGAAACTGCGCGCTGAAAGGAACGAAGAAGAATGCAGGGCAGCCCTCGATGCCATAACCAGAAGTGCTGAAACGGGAGAAGGAAACCTGCTTGAACTGTCAATCGACGCTGCTGCAAAAAGAGCAAGCCTTGGAGAAATTTGTTATGCATGTGAAAAAATAGCCGGAAGATATAAAGCTGTGATACGTACAATTTCAGGTGCCTATTCCTCGGAATACAAATCGGGCAATGAATTCGATGAAGCCAGGGCGATGGCTACCCGATTTGCCGGAAAGGAAGGCCGCCAGCCCAGGATAATGATCGCCAAATTAGGCCAGGACGGCCACGACAGGGGAGCCAAAGTGGTATCCACAGGCTATGCCGACATCGGATTTGACGTGGATATCGGACCTCTTTTCCAGACTCCTTCAGAAGCAGCACGTCAGGCAGTGGAAAACGATGTCCATGTCCTTGGAATATCGAGTCTTGCTGCCGGTCATAAAACGCTTGTCCCCCAGGTTATTGAAGAACTGAAAAAGCTTGGAAGGGAAGACATTCTCGTTGTGGCGGGCGGCGTCATCCCGCCCCAGGATTATAAGTTCCTTTATGATGCCGGAGTGGCAGCCATATTCGGACCGGGTACTTCTGTGGCCGCTGCAGCGAAACAGATACTTGAGATACTTCTTCATTCAACTGAATAGAAATAATGGAAACCCCCTTCCCTCCCGAAGTTTTGGGATTCCCCCCGGGAAGGAGAGGAAAGCAACATCTAAAGCTTTCCCCGGGGGGAGACGGAGCCGGCAAAGCACTGCTCAGGCACGACGGGAAAGGGTGTTAAACAAGAATTAAAAGCAACCTGTTGCTTATTGTATTTATAAGATTATTATATTAATGGCAACATTTTGTTATTGATTACCGATACTTTTTTTAGATTAATATCATTACCAATGAGGCCTGCCATTGCAATTATATTCCTTGCCGCGCTTTTCTCTTCTTCCTGCAGAACATCCCGAAACATGATTGCTGCCACTTCGTCTGCAGCTGAACAGCAAAGCGAAAACCAGAAAATGAATTATGCCGATCCTTCAACATGGCTTCTCGGCTATATCAACCCCGGAATGTTCTCAAACCATCCCCATTCAGAATGGTATGTAAACGGGAGGGAATCGTACATACCCGAACCGGCGGTTTTGGAAAAGCTCGGCAGTGCAATCGGCAATGACCTGTCGGTACTTGTGGTACTCGGAACATGGTGCGGCGACAGCAGGAGGGAGGTCCCCAGGTTTATGAAGATAATTGAACAAACGGGTTTCCCAGCCGAAAGATTGACCTTTCTGGGGGTCGACATTACCAAGAATTCCCCGGTGGGAGGCTTTGACACCCTTAATATTGAAAGGGTCCCGACTTTTATTTTTCTGAAGAATAAAGTTGAAACCGGACGCATCATTGAAACTCCTGTTACGTCTTTAGAACAGGATATGCTGAATATTCTTACAGACATTGAAAAATAACGAAAACAACTGAATATCATGGAAGATTTCACAAACAACACCGGACAAGCCCGTGAACAACTGCCGGGTCAGGCGCCCAGACCAGCAGGGCAGACTCTCGGAATAGCAGCGCTGATAACAGCTATCGTAACCTTCGTCATTGCGGTTATCCCTTGCGTGGGTCTTATTGCGGTTATTCCGGGAATTATAGCCATTGTACTCGCTTCTGTCGGCCTGAGCCAGGCCGCAAGAAATGACTCCCCCCGGGGCATTCTTCTTGCAGGTCTTATTATCGGCGTTGTAGCAACCCTGATCTCAATGTCGCAGATAATGGTGGCAGGGAAACTGGGAGATAAGTTCGACAAGCAATGGGGCGGAGAGATTGAAAACGTTTTCAAAGATGTCCAGGAAGATGTTCTTGACGGACTCGAAGACGCCAAAATCGACATCAGGGTTGAAAACGGTGATGATTCAGTGCATATTCAGGTCGGAAGCGGCAGGGATGATCGCAGGCGCCAGCTCGAGGAGCTTGAGGAAGGCAAAACCGTTGGTACCAATGACACTGTCGACACAAACAATTGACATTTCTTCAAACCTGAAACACAGGCTGATCACTGAACCTTACCTGTCTGTCAATACAGCTCTGGCAGGCGTTCTGCTCCTGGTGTTTTTTTATTCAGCTTTCTTTTCACCTGAAAAAGACAATTACCCGGTAGTTTGCATTCATGAGAAGCTTACTGGTGAAGCATGTGCATCCTGCGGATTATCGCACAGCTTTTCACTGATAATGAAGGGAAAGTTCAGCGAAGCTTACCTGTGGAACAAAAACGGAATGAGGGTTTTTATCTTCTTTGCAGTCCAGCTGGCAATGCGGATCGTGTTTTCGGTGCTTTATCTTAAACATCCCGAAACTGTCAGAAAGCTTATTATGTATGATACGGCTGCCTCTCTGACCATCTTCCTGATTGCCTTCATGCCCTTCATCCGATGGATCTTCAGGTTCCTGTGATCTGTTTCAGCGGCCGGAAGTAAGAAAAACCAGTTGCGGGGTATTAAGGTTACTCCAGATCATTCAGTATATCATACAGCAAGCTGCTTTCGAAACCCTTCGAAAGCCCGTAGCGCAGAAGCTTTCCTTTCAGGTCGTACTGGTTCCTGGCCTTTACCGACTTGCGGCGGGAGAGAAGCATGTCCCTTACCAGCTGTTTGTACTCCCCCTCATCCGTGAACGACACTGCCGTATCGATGATAGCCGAAGGTATCCCTTTGGCCTTCAGCATGGACACTATTTTTACCCTTCCCCACTTGTTGTAACGGTACTTATCCCTTGCATAAGCTCCGGCATACCTCTCCTCATTTATGAAATTCTCCCTCAGCAGGACAGCTATCACATCTCCGGCTTTTTCCGGCTCCAGCCCCCACGATTCAAGCTTCTGCCTTATATCGGAGATACAGTACTCGGTCTTTGAGCACAATGCCATCGCCCTGTTCAGGGCTTCATCAGCCTTTCTTTTTTCAGGATTTTTTTCTTCCTGATGCGAAACGGTCCTTCCCATTTATGTCTTTAATTATCCTGATTTCAGAAAACTCATAAGTCTCGAACAGTTCCTTCATATCTCTGCCCAGGGCCTCATTGATCTCAAAATAAACCATTCCCCCCGGATCCAGCTTTTCACGGGAGTGGTTCAGAATTGCCCTGTAAAATCTGAGGGGATCATTGTCAGGAACAAACAGAGCCTTTCCCGGTTCAAAATCGAGCACATTGCTCCTCATAAGCTTTTTCTCCGACTCCATTACATAGGGAGGATTGCTTATAAATATCCCTGCAGCCGGCAGTCCGGGCATAACGTATGAAAGAATGTCGGCATGAATGAATTCAACTTCAGCGTTGTTCAGAGAGGCGTTCCGGGCAGCAAGTTTACAGGCGTTTTTGGAAATGTCAACAGCTGTAACTTTTGCATCGGGGAGGCTGACAGCAAGAGCGACGGCAAGACAGCCGGACCCGGTACCGAAATCAATTATCCTGGCTCCGGTGCCGCGGTTCTCACTGATCACAAGATCTGCAAGTTCCTCCGTTTCGGGCCTGGGGATCAGAACATGCCTGTTAAGAAGTATACGGCAATTGTAAAATGTCGTCTCACCAAGAACATACTGGACCGGCTCTCCGGTGGCGAGCCTCCTGCAGTAACTCATAACCCTCTTTTGATATGAGATGCCGGGAAGAAGCTCGTTCTCCCTGATTATCAGAGCTATTCTGCCTGTTCTGAATATTTTTTCCAAAACCAGCCCAGCAATGGCCAGCGACTCCCGACGTGGATATAAGCCTGAAAGTTCGCCGGCAATATAGTTCCTGATATCTTTTATTGTTTGTAATTTAACCGCCATAACCCAAATTTAGCATTTTAGGTTTAATGACAGGGGAAGATCATCTCAAATTCATGAAGCGATGCCTTGAACTTGCATCAAAGGCTGAAGGACTTACTTATCCGAATCCGCTTGTGGGCTCGGTAATTGTTCACGATGGAAGGATAATAGGCGAAGGATATCATGTGAAAGCAGGCAGCCGGCATGCCGAAGTAATAGCAGTGGAATCGGTGCATGACAGGAGCCTACTGGCAAGTTCCACCCTTTATGTCAATCTCGAGCCCTGCTCTCATTACGGTAAGACGCCCCCGTGCGCCGACCGGATTATTGCTGAAGGGATCCCGGTGGTCGTTGCAGGCGCTACCGACACCAGCGCCAAAGTATCGGGAAAAGGCTTCGCACGGCTCAGGGAAGCAGGCTGCAGGGTGATCACAGACATTGCCAATGATGAGTGCCGGTTTATCAACCGGAGGTTTTTCACAGTTAATGAAAAGAAAAGACCTTATATAGTCCTGAAATGGGCCCAGAGCGCTGACGGATTCATAGGCCGCGACAGGGAGAAGATAATTACGGACGGCCCCCTGTGGATTACAGGCAGTTCCGAACGGATCCTTGTCCATAAATGGAGAGCAACGGAACAGGCAATCCTTGTCGGGGGTGAGACTGTGAGAGCCGACAATCCCAGGCTTAACGTCAGGGAATGGCCGGGGACCAATCCCATCCGGCTTATTCTGTCAGGTTCAGGAGATCTGCCCTCAGATCTGGTCATGAACAAACTTATCGGTCCGCAGGTAGTCTTCACCTTTTTCCCCGAAAAGGTGAACATGCCGGGAATGGTTGTTGTAAATCTGAACAGAAAAGAACCGTCAGCCATCCAGGTGCTCGATTATCTTTACAGGTGGGGGATACAGTCATTGTTAATTGAAGGAGGTTCGACGGTGCTTAATCATTTCATGAGCCTGGGACTCTGGGACGAGGCAAGGGTCTTCCAGGGATATCAGGTACTTGGGAGCGGAGTAAAGGCCCCCGGAGTAAGAGGGAGGCTGATAAGCCAGCAGGTTTTCAGCAGCAGCAGAATGGAAATATTCATAAGGGAGGAAGGGGAAAAATAATACAAATCAAAAGCAAATCAAATCCTTGCTATCTTCCTCGGATCATCTATCCAGCCCCTGTCGCTGCTGAGGGCTGTGATCACTTCTTCGGGAGTCTCAGCAACCGTCCACATATTTTTATGCTCGGTTCTCATGAAATTGCCACTGATCATCTGATCCAGCATTCCGGTCAGCGGATTGTAAAATCCGAGGGTGTTGAGCATTACAACCGGACCATGAAAGAGCCCCAGCTGCTTCAGTGTAATGGCTTCGGTCAGTTCCTCCAGAGTCCCGATGCCTCCGGGAAGAGCCACAACGGCTCCAGCCCTTGAGAGCATGTTCTTTTTCCTTTCTCCCATGTCGGATGTAACTATCATGTCGCTTACGCGGGGATGCCCCCATCCCTCGTCGTTCATGAAAGCCGGAATAACTCCGGTGATGCTGCCGCCATTTTCCATCACGGCGTCGGCAAGGACACCCATCAGACCGATGCCCCCGCCTCCGTAAATGACATTGATCCCCGACCGGGCAAAAAGGGCGCCCAGCAGCGATGCCGCCTCAACATACCGGGAGTCTATGCGGCTGCTCGAGGCAGCAAATACACAGACAGTCATCCGTAACGGTTCTATTGGATAAGGGCGTTTACCTTGTTTACAAAATTCGTCTTTGGCACAGCTCCTACCTGCTTGTCGGAAACTTTTCCCTCTTTGAAGAAAAGAACAGTGGGAATGTTCCTGATGCCAAACCTGGCAGCAACACCGGGACTGTTATCAACATCACATTTTGTAACAACGAGCTTTCCCGCATATTCCTTTGACAGATCTTCCACTATCGGTGCTATCATCCTGCAGGGGCCGCACCATTCTGCCCAGAAATCCACCAGTACCGGTAGCTCAGATTTGATAACCACTTCGTCGAAGTTGCTGTCGTTTACTTCTAATGCCATATCTGTGTTTTTGAATAATTGAACTTGAGGTTGCAAATATATCTATATTTTTTATGCTGTCTGTCTCATTCTTTCACTGCTGCCGCAAGGTCATGAGCCTGCCTTTTTCCCGTTGCTAATTTACCTTGTATTCAATTCCCGGAAAATCATCCAGAAACGAAAGCAATTCGTTGTTGAGCCTTACCCTTATGCTCCTTGAGAACATCGAAAGCGATATCTTGTCCTCGGAATCCCAGAAAAGGAACTTCAGCTCTGTCGATCCCTTGTTTTCACTTACCAGTGTCAGGAGCTCATGTATCATTTCCCTTGTGATGTCCTGCGGATTGATCTTGACAGTCACTGATTTTATCAGTTCATCTTTCACGCTCGAAAGAAGATTTATGGTCTTTATATGGAACTCGAGCTCCTCCTCCCTGTATTTCTTCTTCTGGACTCTTCCCTTCACAAGAAGGTAATAGCCTACAGTGAAGAATTTGCTGAGATCCAGGTACTCCTTGTCGAAAAGAATGAACCTGAATGAATCGGAATAGTCCTGCAGGGTAAAGGACCCGTAGGGCTTCCCGTTCTTGCTTGTCCCGCTTTTGGTGTCCACCACCATCCCGGCCACAGTAACGTCGCGTTCGTTGTATTCGCTCAGGTTCTGAAGATCGGCCAGTGTTGCCGTGGTGAAAGTGCTTATCTCCAGTTTGAAATCATCGAGCGGATGCGACGACAGGTAAATGCCAATAACTTCCTTCTCGCGGTTCAGTTTTTCGAGTTTTGGCCAGTCGGGACATGCCGGGGGCTCAGGCTTCTGAATATCGGAACCTGAAGCTCCCCCGAACAGAGTCTGCTGGCTGGAACTTTTAACAGTCTTGACATTGTTGCCATATCTTGTCAGATTCTCAATAAAAGTCGAGCCCCTGGTGTCGGCAGCGAAATACTGCGCCCTGGAAACAGAAGAAAAACAATCGAACGCACCGGCAACGGCCATGGCCTCAAGGTTTTTCTTGTTGAGAGCATTGAGGTTCACCCTTTCGACCAGATCGTAAATACTGCTGTAAAGTCCGTTTTGATCACGTTCCGTGATAAGCTGCAGCACCGCACTCTCACCCACGCCTTTGATCCCTCCGAGACCGAACCTGATGTTGCCGTCCTTGTTGACCGTAAATTTCACATTACTTTCGTTTATATCCGGCCCCAGGACTTCCATCCCCATCCGGCGGGTCTCATCCATGAAGTTGGTAATCTTCTTGATGTCATTCAGGTTGCGGCTAAGTACCGCTGCCATGTACTCGGCAGGGTAATGCGCTTTAAGATAACCTGTCTGAAATGCAACCAGTGCGTAGCAGGTAGAGTGGGATTTATTGAAAGCGTATTGTGCAAAAGCTTCCCAGTCGGACCATATCTTGTTTACAACCGCCTCGTCGTAGCCTTTTTTACCGCATCCCTCCCTGAACTTGAGGTTCATCTCGTCCATTATCGATTTCTTCTTCTTTCCCATTGCCTTCCGGAGGTTGTCGGCCTCACCCTTGGTAAAACCTGCAAGTTCCTGGGAAAGAAGCATGACCTGCTCCTGGTAAACGGTTATTCCGTAGGAATCGTTAAGGTACTTCTCCATAACCGGAAGAACATATTCGATGGGCTCAAGCCCATGTTTCCTTCTGATGAACTGGGGTATGTATTCCATGGGGCCCGGACGGTACAGGGCGTTCATGGCGACAAGATCCTCGAACCGGTTGGGCTTCAGTTCCCTCAGGTATCTTTTCATACCTGTCGATTCAAACTGGAAAATACCGGTAGTCTCGCCGTTACTGAACAGTTCAAAGGTCTTTTTGTCATCGAGAGGAAGGTTGTCAATATCGATAACTATGCCTTTCGATCTTTTTATGTTTTCGACACAGTCTTTTAATATTGAGAGAGTTTTGAGCCCCAGGAAATCCATTTTAAGAAGTCCTACCTGGCCCACCTGGTTGCCGTCGTACTGGGTGACATACAGGTCGGTGTCCTTTGCAGTGCAGAGTGGCACATACTTGTCGAGAGAATCCTTTCCTATTATTATTCCACAGGCATGGATGCCGGTCTGACGCACCGATCCCTCAAGCACTTCGGCAAATTTGAGAGTCTGCGCCACAAGCTTGTTTGACGAGTTTTTCTCCTTTTCCAGTTCCGGTACCTCCTTATATGCTTCAGAGAGGGTTACCCCGGGCCGTTCCGGAACCATCTTAGCAAGCCTGTCGGCATCGGGGAGAGGCAGTTTCTGAACCCTCGCCACATCCCTGATGGCTCCCTTGGCAGCCATGGTGCCGAAGGTTATAATATGGGCAACCTTGTCGTGACCATACTTGTCCACCACATATTTAAGCACATCCTCCCGTCCGTCCTCATCGAAGTCGATGTCGATATCGGGCATGGATATGCGGTCGAGGTTAAGGAATCTTTCAAACAGCAGGCCGTATTTTATCGGATCTATGTCGGTTATTCTAAGGCACCAGGCAACAGCCGATCCGGCGGCCGAACCTCTGCCCGGACCAACCGAGACACCCATTTCACGCGCTGCCCTGAGAAAGTCCTG
This sequence comes from Bacteroidota bacterium, assembly GCA_022709665.1. Lineage (GTDB taxonomy): Bacteria > Bacteroidota > Bacteroidia > Bacteroidales > VadinHA17 > LD21. The sequence goes on along the minus strand of JAKLIJ010000072.1, from coordinate 2,263 downwards.
GACTATAAGGAAATAACCCGGAAAGCCCATTTTTGAAATGGTGTCGAGCTCAAACTCCAGACGCTCGGTCTGCTCATCAGTGAGCGTTCCCCATCTTTCTTTTGCACCGCTGTAAGTGAGAAACCTGAGATATTCGTTTTCGTCTGTGAATCCTTCGGGCAAGCCGAAATCGGGCATGATCGGATCATGGTCGAGATTGAATTTTTCTACCTTCTCGACCAGTCCGGCCACATTGTCAACTGCCTCCGGAATGTCGCTGAAGATCACTCTCATCTCTTCCTCGCTCTTCAGGTATTCCTGGCGGGAATACCTTAGCCGGTCGGGATCGTCAATATCCCTGGCGGTGTTGAGGCAGATAAGCCGGTCGTGTGCCTCAGCATCCTCTGCGTTGATGAAATGCACGTCGTTGGTGGCAATGATCTTCACATTATGCTTTTCGGCCAGTTTCCTGATTCCCTCGATTACCATCTGTTGTTTCGGAAAAACCGTGCCGTCGGCTTCAGGATCGTGAGTCTCATGCCTCTGTATCTCAAGATAGAAATCCTCACCGAACAGGTCGATGTATTCTTTCAGAGCTTTCTCCGCCGAAGCCATCGATCCGTTAAGTATCTCATCCTGGATCTCGCCGGCCAGACAAGCCGATGATGCAATAAGCCCTTCCCGGTATTGGGCCAGCATCTCCTTATCGATACGGGGAGTGTAGTAAAAACCCTTTATCCAGGCCAGTGAAACCAGTTTTATAAGGTTCTGGTATCCCTTAATGTTTTTTGCAAGAAGAACAAGATGATCACCGGACCGGTCTTCCTTTGCAGCCGTCCCTCCCACCGGCCGTTTGGCGACGTACAGCTCACAGCCCAGAATGGGTTTAATGCCTTTTTTCATTGCAGTTGCATGAAACTCCTTCACGCCGAACATGTTTCCGTGGTCGGTTATGGCAAGGGCTTCCATCCCCATCAGTTTTGCCTTGTCGATAAGGTTGGCTATATTCGAGGCTCCGTCGAGTATTGAATACTGCGTGTGTACATGCAAATGCGCAAATGGGGCCATGTTGTCTTAATTGTTTGTTAAGGTCGGAGCACAAAATTAACCAAAATGCCCGACAGGGTTCCAATAAATTTGCCACGAGTTATCAACGGCGGTAAGGGGATGTATTATGTACTAAGAATTATGTATTAAACGCCTCGTACCGCACGCCGCACGCCGCGTACCAATTTAACCAGCAACTTGATTTAATTAATTGCTTCCTTGAAATATTTTTTTATCTTTGCACCCACATTTTTAAAACAGGTTTAATAAAAAGCGTTAAAAACTAAATGGCAGTTAAAATCAGATTAGCTAGGAAAGGCCGCAAGAGAACGGCCTACTACCACATTGTGGTAGCTGATAGCAGGTCGCCACGGGATGGCAGATACATTGAAAAAATCGGAAATTACAACCCGAGAACTAACCCCGCAACCATCGAGCTCGATTTCGACAAGGCGCTGGGCTGGCTGCAAAATGGCGCGCTACCTACAGAAACCTGCAGGGCTATCCTCTCTTACAAAGGAGTACTAATGAAAAAGCACCTTCTCGATGGAGTGAAAAAGGGAGCTTTTGACGAAGCTGAAGCAAACAGGAGGTTCGAGTCCTGGATGAAGCAGAATGAGGAAAAGATCGAATCAAAGAAATCGAACCTCGAGAAATCGAAGGACGATGATGTAAGCAAACGTCTTCAGGCCGAAAAGAAAGTCAATGAGGCAAGAGCCGCCAGACTGGCTAAGAAACAGGCTGAACTGGCCGCAAAAGAAAAGGCAGAAGCAGCTCCTGCTGAAGAAGCTCCTGCTGAAGCGCCTGCTGCCGACGAGACATCTGCTGAAGCTGCCTCTGCTGAAACAGCAGCTGAATAACAGAAACATCGCAGGGAAGTTAAACCCGTGGCATACAATGCCGGCATATTACTAGGAAGGATACAGAAAGTCCAGGGCTATGACGGCACCCTTTCAGTAAAACTTGAAAGGGATGTTGAAGAAGATTTTTCAGACATGGAATCGGTTTTCATCGAATACGAAGGAAAACCGGTTCCTTTTTTTATTTCATCTGTTAACTACGAAGGAGGAGATATCCTCAAGATAAAGCTCGACGGTTACGACTCCTTCGAAAAGGCTTCGATGTTCGCGGGCTGCAGGGTTAACAAGACCACTGGGACCGGAAAGGAAAAAGCCGGAGACAATTCAGACATTACCGGATTCACGGTGATGCTTAGCGACAAGAGCATAGTCGGAAC
>JAKLIJ010000071.1 GCA_022709665.1 Bacteroidota bacterium | reverse complement strand
AAGAAGTGGATAGTTGTGAACCAATTTTTGCTTTCCTCGTGTGAAGGTCAGCGGAACGTCACCCGGAACAGCTTCCGAAGTTATGTTCAGATTAACAAAAAGGTAGTTGGGATTTTCAGTACGAACCAGTGTTTTTATCTCTACTCCGGGGTAAGTGGTCCTCACATCAAAGAAACCAATTTCTTTTCCATAGATCATAAGCTGGAGCGCTCCATCCTTCATACCCGTAAACCACGACGGCGGATCGACATGTTGAATCACCTGAGCCCCTGCCGGCATGAATACCGGGAACATTACCAATAGGATAGACCGTAATAATCTCTTCATTTTCTTTTGAATTTTTTTACTTCCCCCGGCTGAAGCGTTGCCTGAACTCCGTAGACGGCAACCGGGATCGCCGCCTGTGAGATGTTTGTAACATCGACAGAGGGGCCGTTGACCTCCACCCGGAGGGGATTGTTTCTGTACCTGATAATAAAAGAGTATGACTGCCATGCGGCAGGGATCACCGGATTGAAGCAAACTGTTTCTTTCCGTACCCTCATACCGCCGAATCCCTCCACAATGGCCAGCCATGTGCCTGCCATGCTTGTTATGTGAAGTCCTTCCTTCACCTCATGGTTGTAATCGTCGAGATCGAGCCTGGCAGTGCGAAGGTAAAGTGTATAAGCTCTTTCCGTGTCGTGAAGCCTGGCAGCCAGCACTGCATGGATACTGGCCGACAGCGATGACTCGTGAACACAACGTGGTTCATAAAAATCAAAATTACGCCTTATTGTTTCCTCATCCATCTCTTCTTCAAAGAAATAGATCCCCTGAAGCACATCAGCCTGCTTGATAAAGACCGACCTGAGGATCCTGTCCCACGACCAGTTCTGGTTAAGTGGTCTTTCAGCGGGATCAAGGTCGCTTACAGTCCGCTGCTCCTTGTCCATGAATCCGTCCTGCTGAAGAAAGATTTCAGGATTGCTGTGTACAGGAAGCCATATATTGTTTACAATCAGCTTCCATTGGCTGAGTTCCCTCCTGATGTCGAAGCTGGTTCGTGAAAGCAGCTGGTGATACTTCTCAGGGCTGCAGGAACTCAGCCATCCGAGCGTCTCCATGGTGTATCTGAGAGTCCAGCGCGCTAAAGTGTTTGTGTACCAGTTGTTGTTCACATTGTTTTCATACTCGTTGGGTCCTGTTACACCAAGTATGACGTAGCTGTTCTTTTCCTGCGACCAGTTGCAGCGCTGAGCCCAGAAGCGCGAAACAGCTATAAGAACTTCAAGTCCGAAGTCGGCAAGGTAATCCTTGTCGCCCGTATGTTTTACATACTTGTAGATGGCATAGGCGATGGCCCCGTTGCGGTGGATCTCCTCGAAGGTTATCTCCCACTCGTTATGGCACTCTTCTCCGTTCATGGTAACCATCGGATAGAGTGCAGCCCCGCCTGTGTACCCCAGTTTTTCTGCATTCTCAATAGCTTTCCCGAGATGCTTGTACCTGTAAAGAAGCAGACTTCGGGCAACGTGAGTATCGCATGTACTCAGATAGAAAGGGAGGGCAAAGGCTTCGGTATCCCAGTAGGTTCCTCCGCCGTATTTCTCTCCCGTGAATCCCTTTGGACCTATATTCAGCCTGGGATCCTCCCCGGTATATGTCTGGTTGAGTTGGAATATGTTGAAGCGAATCCCCTGCTGAGCGGCGATATCTCCTCTGATCACAATGTCGCCGAACTCCCAGATTTTTGCCCACTCCTTCCGGTGAGCTTCCAGCAGGGCATCAAAACCCTTAACTGCAGCTTTGCCTGCCGTGGCCAGGGCCCTGCCTGCCAGACCTTCAGCCGGGTGATTAAAGGATGACAGGACTGCTACATATTTTGTTATTGTAAAGGTGTCGCCATCAGAGTAATCTGATTGAAAACGGCAATGCGCAGTAAGGTCGGTTGTCGTAATTGAAGCCCCTGCAGCCGCAGGTCTGCCGTTAATGGTGAATGCATTCTCCATAGCGGTTGCGACAACGAACGCCGTCTTGCGGGTTTGAGCAACTACAACCGCCCTGTTACCGTCGACAGCTGAGAATTCTTTCTCCCAGAACTTCTCATTGTAGTTTGCATCCTCATTGTAAACATCAGCATTCAGCCAGGGAATAAGCTCCACCCTGCCGCTTCCCCCGGTAATCCGGACCGAGTAGCATATAGCGGCTTTCTCAGGCTCTTTCATCGACAGAAACCGTCTTGCAATCACCTCGACAAGCCTTCCCGATGGCATTTCCGCAGTGAAAGTGCGTGTAAGCAATCCCGCTCTCATGTCAAGCTCCCTGCGAAAGCTTTTGATGCTGCAAAGAGCAAGGTCAAGTTCCTGTCCGTCGATACGGACTATTATGCCTGTCCAGGAAGGTGCGTTCGGCACCTTGGCGAAATATTCCGGATATCCCACCTTCCACCACCCTACTACAGTCTTGTCGGGATAGTAGACACCTGCCACATAGTTTCCGGGGAGGGTATCACCCGAATAGGTCTCTTCAAAATTGGCTCTCTGTCCCATCATACCGTTTCCAAGAGCAAAAATGCTCTCTGAGTCACGGCCTCTCTCCGGCTCAAATCTCGTCTCGATTATAAGCCACTCATCCGGCTGGAATCGTGTTTCCATCTTTGCGAACTATAGGTTTCTCATTTGTTTAATACTAATTTTTCTCAGGTCCGGAATTACAATATCGGCCCTGCCCAGAACTTCCGGCAAGCCTACTCCCACACATTTAAATCCTCCTGCAATTGCCGCTTCTATTCCCGCCTGAGCGTCCTCGAACACCACACACGTCTGTGGGGGCAGCCTCATCTCCTCAGCTCCCTTAAGGAATACCTCCGGATCGGGCTTCGCCCTGCTTATCCTGTTACCGTCGATTATCACGTCGAAGAGATCATGCAGTCCTGTGCTGTTGAGAATACTTCCTGCATTTTTGCTTGCTGAACCAATTGCCGTCAGTATCCCCTCCCTCCTGAGCGCCTTCAGCAGCCTCAGGCTGCCGGGAAGTATCTCATCAGGCTTCATTCCGCTTATCAATTCAACATACCATTTGTTTTTCCTGGCTGCAAGTTCCTCCTTTTCCTTTGCGTCCGGTACGATGCCTCCCCTGCTGAGAAGTATATCGAGCGAAGCCATACGGCTTACCCCCTTGAGCGCTTCATTATCCTCCATGGTAAATTCAAAACCCAGCTCCCGGGCAAGGCGTCTCCATGCCTGGAAGTGGTATTTAGCAGTATCGACAATTACTCCGTCGAGGTCAAAGATGCAGCCCCTGAGATCCATGTTACCTCCTGTCGTCTACATCCCTTACGAAATTCACGGAAAGGGCTGCTATTATCATTGAGATCCCTCCAGTCACCAGTGCGAACATTGTATTTCCCGAGAACAGATGCTTTACCATGCTTCCGAGAATACTTGCAGCAAGGATCTGAGGGATGACAATGAAGAAGTTGAAAATACCCATATATATGCCCATTTTGTTATGGGGCAGCGAGCCTGTAAGAATAGCGTAGGGCATTGAAAGGATACTGGCCCAGGCAAGGCCGATTCCAAGCATGGGTAAGACAAGCATCCCGGGAGAACTGATCAGACTTATCGAAATCAGGCTCAGCCCGCCCACAAGGAGGCAGACAGAATGGGTGATCTTCCTTGAAGTGGCTTTTGCGAGTACCGGAAGGAGAAAAGCTACCAGTGCGGAAAAACCGTTATATACTCCGAAGAGAACACCGACCCAGTTGGCTCCCTCATTGTATGCAAGGGAACCAGTGTCGCTTGTTCCGTATATTTTCATTGTGACGGCTGAGGTTGTGTAAATCCAGAGTGAAAAAAGTGCAAACCACGTAAAAAACTGCACTACTGCAAGTTGTCCCATCGTGGAAGGCATGTGCCTCAGATCGGTAAGTATACTGTTCAAACCATTCCCTCCCCTGCCGCCCGACCTGAGCATACCGGCAATTATCTGCAGCAACCCGAAAACGGAAATACCGCCGGTGACAACATAAAGCTCCTTTTCAAGATTCACCCTGGAGAGAATGAAAGTAAGCAGAAGCCCCGCAGCCAGCCAGATTATGCCAGGTCTGTAAAAGTTTACTTCCCTGACGGTCTCCGTTCCGCCGCCCGAAACCGGGTTCACTGCCACATGCTCACCGCGTGCTGTTCTTTCGCCTTTTTCAAACTCTTCGAGCTCCTCAGGTTTGTATTCCTTCGTGCTTATGATAGTCCACAGGACCGCAAGCAGCAGCACGGCTGCCCCTATATAGAATGAAAGCTTCACGTTAAGGGGGATCAGCTTGCCGCCTTCGGGCACCTCCGCTACACCGAACCAGTTGGCCAGTATCCATGGGAGAAAACTGCCAATCACAGCGCCGACTCCGATAAAGAAGCTCTGCATGGCGAATCCCGCGGTGCGCTGCTCCGATGAGAGCATATCTCCAACAAATGCCCGGAAAGGCTCCATTGAGATGTTAATAGAAGCATCCATGATCCAGAGCATCACAGTTGCAAATATCCATGAGGGTGAATTGGTAATTATAGCAAGAGCAAGTGAAGCAAGAATAGCCCCTGTAAGGAAGTAGGGCCGGCGGCGTCCGAGGCGGTTCCAGGTACGGTCGCTCATGTGACCGACAACAGGCTGGACAAGAAGACCGGTAACCGGAGCCGCAATCCAGAGAATCGGGATGTTGTCGATTTCGGCGCCAAGTGTCTGAAAGATACGGCTCACATTGCCGTTCTGAAGGGCAAAACCAAACTGTATGCCCAGAAAACCAAAACTCATGTTCCATATCTGCCAGCGGGTCAGCCGGGGCTTGCGTCTGTAGATCACATTCATGGTATACTGATGTTAAAATACAACCTGATCTGAATAAGCTATTCAAAAATAATCTAAATTTCGGTTTTCCAACACCCTTTCAGCGCTCCTAAATGCCGATTTTTCAGGCTGTTGCGTGCCGCCATTTATTTCAAACGTTTTCGGCCTGAAAAGATTTTTTGACACTAATGACAATTTAGACTGAATATAAATAATTAATTTCCCATTTGACTCTTGTCTTCTACCTTCCGCCTTCTTATATTTGATACAGCATTGCCCTAAAAACTGAAAATCATGGCAGATTTCATCTATGAAAAGCCTTTCCTGCATGGGAAAGATGTAACAAGGTATCGCCTGATCTCTTCTGATAAAATCAGGACAAGTGAGTGCTGCGGAAGAACGATCCTGCAGATTGAGCCTGACGCGTTAAGGCTGCTTGCCAGGCAGGCTTTCGTCGATGTGAACTTCTATCTTCGTTCCTCACATCTCGAAAAGCTGGCCAGGATACTGGACGACCCGGAAGCCACCGACAACGACAGGTTTGTTGCCTGGGTGATGCTAAGGAACTCTGTGATCTCGGCAGAGGGGAAACTTCCCTGGTGCCAGGACACGGGTACGGCCATTGTGATGGCATGGAAAGGCGAGAACACCTTCACCGGCGAGGATGATGCACTTCATCTCAGCCACGGGATCTGGGAATCATACAATGAAAAAAATTTCCGATATTCCCAGATCGTCCCTTCGACTATGTTTGAAGAGAAGAACACAGGCAGCAACCTGCCTGCCCAGATCGACATAACAGCCTGCCAGGGTGATGAGTACCATTTTTTGTTCATTGCCAAGGGCGGAGGATCGGCAAACAAAAGCTTTCTTTACCAGCAGTCAAAGTCGCTGCTAAATGAAGAATCACTTAAAAAGTTTGTGAGGGAAAAGATAGAGGAACTCGGCACCTCTGCCTGTCCGCCCTACCACCTGGCGCTGGTGATCGGAGGCACATCGGCTGAGATGACTCTAAAGACCGTAAAACTGGCTTCGGCCGGATACCTCGACGATCTTCCGGTTACGGGAAATGCCTCAGGAAGAGCTTTCCGCGACCTTGAGTGGGAGGAAAAGATTGAAAAGATCTGTCAGGAATATGGTGTTGGCGCTCAGTTCGGAGGGAAATACTTTGTTCATGATGTAAGGGTGATCCGGCTTCCCCGCCATGCGGCATCATGCCCGGTGGGCATGGGTGTAAGCTGCAGCGCCGACCGCAACATAAGAGGAAAGATAACGGCTCAGGGGATATTCCTTGAACAGCTTGAGACTAACCCGTCAAGGTTCATGCCCGAAAAAGCCCCGGAACTCGAAGAACCGGTAATGATCGACCTTGACAGGCCTATGAATGAAATACTTGCAGAGCTCACCCTGTATCCCGTTAAGACAAGGCTCAATCTGACAGGCACTCTTATTGTAGCCCGTGATATTGCCCATGCAAGGATCAAAAGGATGCTTGATGAAGGAAAACCCATGCCTGAATACTTCACGAACCACCCCATATACTATGCCGGCCCTGCCAAAACGCCTGAAGGCATGGCATCAGGAAGCTTCGGACCGACTACTGCCGGCAGGATGGATAACTATGTTCCGCTTTTCCAGAGCCTTGGGGCATCACTGATTATGGTGGCGAAGGGGAACAGGGGCAGGCAGGTTATAGAATCGTGCCGGAAACACGGCGGTTTCTACCTGGGGTCTATTGGAGGACCGGCCGCCATACTTGCAGAGGAAAATATAAAATCAGTTGAACTGGTTGATTTCGAAGATCTCGGAATGGAAGCAATAAGGAAGATCAGGGTGGAGAATATGGCCGCGTTCATCCTTACCGACGACAAGGGGAATGACTTCTTCGATGAATATAACCGTTGATCACTTTACCGCCTCAATTATGAATATCTCGTGCCGGTCCATGCTTAACCAGTATTTGATGGAGTTTTTGCGGACCAGCTCCCAGTATGTGTTGCTGTCGAGGCCGTACACGAAGTTGATCTCCTTAAGTTCTGAAAGTACTTTCTCAGCCAGTTCAGGTTTCAGGGTAAGCCTAATCGTACGGTTCTGGTAGGTGAACTCGGCCGAGGGTAAGGCCGGCTGATCGTTTACAACCGTAAGAAGGCCATGACCCGGTGTGGCGCCTGTACTTACCTGTATACCATCGTTGAAGCAGCTTATCGGTGGTGTGGAACCAGCCAGCGACGTTACATGAAACTCATCAACCCCGGTAGCAAAATACTCCCTTGCCCTGATACCCATCTTTACGCCTATAACTGTGAATACTCCAAGATGACGGTGAAGCTCGTTTGAAAGGACGCAGGAACTGAACTCGTCAATACCATATCTCTCAAGAATGGCTGTGACCGAACCGCTCAGATCGTCAAAGTAAAATCCCGGATCGGCCGGAAACTCCTTTATTACCTGATTTCTGGGCACGGTTTCGCCCTTCAGTATCCGAATGGTGTTTTCCCTGAGACCCTGAGGATCCGATGGAATGCAGTCAGAAACATTATCCAGGGTTTTACAAATGAATAATTCCGGATAATGAATGAAAAGAGCTGTCATCTCGTCAGTTGCTTCAAGCCCGAACCTGTGCCCTCCTGCCTGGCTCACTGACGATACAATGCTTACGGCATAAGGATTACGGATCCTCCCGACCGACTCCATAAGCTCATTGCCCCAGAAAACAGAATCATCAAGCCGGTACTTCCTGACTATCCTGACAGGGATCTCCTGTTCCAGCATTGAAGACGAGGACTCCACATCCACATTGTAATTGAAGCCAGCCCTGTCATCAGCGCCGTCGGCGCTCCAGATGAAATCCTTTACCCGGCTGCCGAATTCAGGGATATTCCTGAGAGCAATGTAAGGAGTCGACATGCTTCCGAGGCAGATAAAGCTTATTTTGGTTTTCTCAACCGTAATAACTTCTGAAATGACACTCCCAAAATCCGGAGCTGAAGTTGCATCTATCCCCTTTTCATCTCCCCATTTTGCCAACAGGGCGCCCTCAAATTCAGGAGATTTGAATTTCCCGCTTCGGTTTATGCCAACCGGTATCCCTTCATGATGAAAAGAGTTGAGAAGGCTTTTGATCTTCACATAAGCCTTTGCGGCAGGAAGGGCGCCGTCGGAAACTGTAATGGCAAGAAGCCGTACATCGGGCGAAGCCAGCAGCATGGAAATGGTCCGGATATCGTCGATCCCCCCGTCGGTGTCTATTATCACGTAGTGGGAAGGTTTCCAGGGATGCGCACCGCCGGTGGCTGAAATAAGGAAGCATGCAAATACTATAGTAAGAAGTCGTTTCATAACCGGGATTTTTTCTGCAAAGATATAAGATTAAAGAGTGTAGGTTTCATAAGGCTTTTCTTAAAAACAATAAGGCCGGTTCGGAGATATTAATAAATTATTTATCTTGACCACCTCAATTTATTCTTATGAAGAAGTTCCTCCTTTGGTTCACTCCCGGTCTGATCCTGGGAATTCTCATTATACTTGGCGCCGGTAAAGCTCTCGATGCCACTTCGACAAATGAATATTGCCAGTCGTGCCATATTCATCCGGCGGCTGATATGAGCTGGAAGAATTCAGTGCATTATGAGACCAACAGCGGATACCGTGTTGCCTGTGTCGAATGTCACCTTCCTCCGAAAGGAGAGGGCTATCTCTGGGCCAAAGGCACTACGGGGCTTCGGGACCTCTGGAGTTTCTACACAAAAGACTCTGCATCCTTCGACTGGGATGAGAGGGGAAGGCTCGAGGTTGCCCGTGGTCATGTTTACAACAGCAGCTGCCTCAAGTGTCATGAGAATCTCTTCCCCCCTGAACTAACCAAGGACGGAGAGGATGCACACCTTTATTATACCCAGCAGGAGGACAACCCCGATCTTCATTGTATCAACTGCCATCTCAACGCCGGACATTACATAGAAGGATATACACACGGAAGTGATACTACATTCGGAATTGTAAGCTCTGCTCCCAAAGAAGTCTTTAACGAAGCAACCCTTGTTTCTGAATTTTCAAATTACACCGAGAAAATACCACGCTCGGCTGTTTCATTCAATATGGTTGCCATCCCTGGTGGAACCTTCAAATTGGGAAGTCCCGAGAATGAACCTTTCAGAAGGCCGGATGAAGGACCGGTGAAGGAAGTTGAAATAAGTCCCTTCTTTATGGCTGAGGTTGAAGTTACCTGGGAGGAATACCTCGCATTCTATGCCCAGACTTCAGCAGAAGGGCGTTCGACCGATACAGAGGGTATCAGAAGCGGAATGGCCGGAGATGTGGATGCTATCTCGGGCGCCACCCCGCCCTATGGTCAGCCCGATCAGGGCTGGGGTATGGGGAAGAGACCTGCCATATCATTCACTTATCATGCTGCCGAGACTTATTGCAGATGGCTTTCACAGATCACCGGCAAAACTTACCGCCTTCCAACCGAAGCAGAGTGGGAATATGCATGCCGCGCCGGATCAGACGGTCCTTATTTCTTTGACGGCGATCCGAAAAAATTTGAAAAAACAGGTTTAAGGGCAAAACTCTCCAAAAACGACACTGCTGTTATCAATACCTATGTAATATATAACGAAAACAGCCCTTCAAAAACACAAACTCCCGATTTCGTAAAACCTAATCCTTTTGGACTGAAGAACATGCTTGGGAACGTTGCCGAGTTCTGTTCCGACTGGTATCAGCCGGATGCCTACAGCCAATACCCGGAAGGCATTATAAAGGATCCTAAAGGACCTGACTCAGGGGAGGAACACGTTGTCAGGGGAGGCACCTTTATGAACAGCGCCGGACTGCTCAGAAGCGCTGCACGCGACTACACAAGAACGGAAGCATGGCTCCGGACTGACCCGCAGATCCCGAAAAGCATATGGTGGTACTCCGACTGCTTCAACGTGGGATTCAGGGTGGTCTGTGAATTTGATGAAAAGACCGGAAATCTTACTGCTTCAGAATGAGGATTTAACGCCATTTAACATTTCAGGGGAAACAAAATTGTTAAAACAAACTTGCTTTTGAATAACAAGTTATTTAAATTGCAATGTTTTTAACATTTTTTAAGAGCACTGACCCGGCCGACCTAAAACCATAATTTTGTCTGAGTACGTAAATAATAATCAAAGGAAGAAAAAGCAGAGTAATGAGTGTAATATTTACACTTAATACTCTTAATTTGTTGTTTATTAGTAGTTTAACTATGCAATTAAGGAATAAAGGCAAGCTCCGGGCAAAATGAAATCTGTAAATAATGCCGGATCCCATAAGTGGATCAATAAGAGAAGCAACCATTAACCGTCAGAATGCATCTATTTAAAAATAACCAGCAACCCTCTTTTGCCAAGGCTTCAGAGAGCAAAGCCAGCAACCAGCAACCAATTAAGCAATCCTAATATCTATCTTTTATTAACTAACTAACAGTGTAACAGTATGAAAAAAACTCCCAACTGCTTTTGGTCCCAGTGGCCAGATGTAAGTTTTCGCAGGTTACTTCTGCCTGTGAAAATCGTGGTTATTCTTCTGTTCTGCGGCCTGGTGATGCCCTCCTATTCGCTGGCTGCAGATGATCCGCAACAGGCAACCGTAACAGGTACAGTGACCGATGCCACTACCGGAGAGGCTATGCCGGGTGTGAACATCCAGGTCAAAGGTACCAGCCAGGGCGCCATCACCGACATTGCCGGTAAATATGCGATAGCGAACGTTGACAGGAATGCAACCCTCGTCTTCTCGTTCATCGGATACGTCACCCAGGAGGTGGCTGCTGCAGGCAGGGCTGTCGTTGACATGGCTCTTAAACAGGAAGTTACCGACCTTGATGAAGTTGTCGTTGTGGGATATACCACTCAGAAACGTGCAAACGTAGTAGGTTCTGTAACATCCCTTTCAGGGGAAGGTCTTGCACAGATCCCGGCTGCCAACATTAACAATGCAATTTCAGGTCGTCTTCCCGGCACCACGATTATGCAGGGTAGCGGTGAACCCGGCCAGCAGACTCCAAGAATTATGATCCGCGGTCGTTCGACTCTCGGGGCACTGAATGATGGATATACCAACCCGCTTATCATTATCGACGGTGTCCAGGGTCGTTCAATGGACGAACTTGATCCCGCTGACATCGAGAGTCTTTCAGTTCTTAAGGACGCATCAGCCGCCATTTATGGTGCAACTGCTGCCAACGGTGTTATTCTTATTACCACCAAAAAAGGCCAGGAAGGAAGACCGAGGCTAAACTACCAGTTCTACCAGGGCTTCATGACTCCGACCATCATCCCTGATGTAACAAATGCCTACGAATATGCAACCATGCTTTCGGAATACCAGGATGCAAACGGAAAGACACGCAGTTACACCGATGAGGATATCGAGCTTTTCAGAACCGGAGAAGATCCATGGGAACACCCCGATACAGACTGGTATGGCGACCTTATCGAGAAATGG
>JAKLIJ010000070.1 GCA_022709665.1 Bacteroidota bacterium | reverse complement strand
TACTTACTTGCAAGCTTTGAAAATACCCTGAATTATGAGACTGATCCTGATTGTTATTTTACCCCTCATCCTGTTTTCGTGTACTCCTGAAACAAGCAGCACCGGACTGCTGAACCTGAGGTGCGAGTACCTTGTCAATCCTGAAGCGATCGATACCGGGAATCCACGTTTTACATGGCAGATGACTTCGGATCAGGCCGGAATTGAGCAAACAGCATGGATGGTCTTTGTCGGGACCGATTCTGCCTCGGTAGCCGCAGGAGAAGGCAATGTATGGGAATCGGGGCCGACAGAAGGATCTTCAGTTCCGGTTGTTTACTCAGGTCCCTCGCTTGTTCCGTTCACCAGGTATTTCTGGAATGTGAAAGCCCGGCTCGGCGACGGAAAATGGACCGGGTTATCAGGGACAGCTTCATTCGTTACTGGATTTATGAACAGGGCAGCCTGGAAAGGCCACTGGATAACTGACACTTACGATTTCAATCTAAAACCTTCTCCATATTTCAGGAAGAAGTTCACCGTAGAAAGGAAAGTAAAGTCAGCCAGAGCATATATTGCTGCGGCTGGTTTGTATGAAATGAGCATCAACGGAAAAAAGACGGGCGATCACCGGCTGGATCCCATGTACACCCGCTTCGACCGCCGGACTCTCTATGTCGCTTATGATGTAACGCGCGAACTCAGGCCGGGAGAGAACGTTATCGGAGTACTGCTGGGCAACGGTTGGTATAACCACCAGTCCACGGCAGTGTGGTATTTCGACAAGGCTCCGTGGCGGGCAAGACCAAAGTTCTGCATGGACCTGAGGATCGCTTATGAGGATGGAACGGAAGAGACCATATTTACCGGTCAGGACTGGAAGACATCCCTCTCCCCTGTCGTATTCAACAGTATTTATACAGCCGAGCATTATGATGCCCGGCTTGAGCAGCCCGGATGGGATTCTCCCGGGTTTGACGATTCAAAATGGAGAAGCCCGCTCAACACCGGCGCTCCTTCGGCAAACATCACTGCCCAGGCTCTTCATCCCATTCGCAATGTAGAAAAGATAACTGCCGTCAAAATGACGAAGTTCAGCAACAGGAACTATCTGTTTGATTTCGGGCGCAACATATCGGGAGTCAGTTCAATAAGGATCCGAGGAGAAGCAGGCACCACGATCAGACTTATCCATGCTGAAAGGCTTGGCTCCGATGGTCATGCCGACCAGTCGAACATCGATGTTCATTACAGGCCTTCCGATGACAGCGATCCCTTCCAGACAGACATTGTGATCCTGAGCGGGCTTAAGGAGGATGAATTCATGCCCCGTTTCAACTACAAAGGGTTTCAGTTTGTGGAAGTAATGTCTGACAGGCCTGTTGAGATTACCGGTGAAAGTCTGACTGCATACTTTATGCACAGTGATGTCCCTCCGGCTGGAAGGATAAATTCCTCCAGCAACACGCTCAACAGGACATGGCAGGCATCAAACGCCTCATATCTCTCAAACCTCTTCGGTTACCCCACTGACTGTCCGCAGAGAGAGAAGAACGGCTGGACCGGCGATGCACACATCAACATAGAAACCGCTCTCTACAATTTCGACGCCATCACAGTTTATGAGAAGTGGCTGGCCGACCACCGCGACGAGCAACTTTCCAACGGAGTGCTTCCTGCCATAATACCTACGAGCGGTTGGGGCTATCACTGGGCAAACGGTCCCGACTGGACCAGCACAATTGCCATCATACCCTGGAATATCTACCTTTTCTACGGCGATTCCCGTCTTCTGGAAGATTGCTATGATAATATAAAACGATACGTCGACCAGATCGACTCGCGCAGCCCTGAGGGCATTACCGACTGGGGTCTTGGCGACTGGGTGCCGGTAAAGTCGGTTACACCAAAAGAACTTACATCCACGGCCTGGTATTATGCCGATGCCGTGATACTTTCAAAAGCTGCCAGGCTTTTTGGAAAGGATGACGATGCTGAAAAGTATACGCGGCTTTCGGAAAAGATAAGGGATGCTTTCAATAACAGGTTTCTCGACAGGTCAACCGGGATGTACGGCAAAGGTTTGCAGACTGAGCTTAGCGTTCCGCTTTACTGGGGACTGGTACCTGAAGATATGATCCCTGCCGTGGCTGAAAACCTTGCAAAGAGGGTTGTCGCCGACAATGAGCATATTGACGTTGGGCTCCTGGGAACAAAAACCCTGCTGAACGCCCTGAGCGCAAACGGACATGCCGGCCTGGCGTACAGGGTTGCCTCACAGGAGGATTTTCCCTCATGGGGATGGTGGATAGTAAACGGGGCAACTACCTTCTTTGAAAACTGGCCTCTCGATGCAAAGAGCGATATCTCTATGAACCACATAATGTTCGGTGAGATAAATGCATGGTATTACAAAGCGCTTGGAGGCATCTTCCCTGATGAGAATGCCCCCGGGTTTAAAAATGTCATACTGAAGCCGAATTTTGTTGCAGGACTTGACAGTTTCAGCGCGGAGCATGACGGCCCTTACGGGAAGATTGTTTCCGAATGGAAAAGATCAGAAGACGGCCTCATTTATCATGTGTCAATTCCGCCCAACAGCACAGCCACGCTGTATATCAATTCCAGGAACGTATTGACTGCAGGAGAGGATGTAGCAAAGGACCGGTCTATCGACGGAGTTGAGATGGTAGGTGAAAGCATGATAATAAAAATAAAATCAGGAGATTATGATTTTGAAGTTCACTGAAAAATATAATTTTTCTTTAACCTGTATAATTCATAACAAATAGCGAAGCCTTTGCGTCTTCGTGGCAAAAAAATGCCGCTAAGGCGCTAAGGCTCAAAGAAACAAAGACATATTATTACAATAAATAATTAACCAGGCCGGTAATACGGCATATTAAACAAACCAACCATGAAAAAAGCAGCTTTTGTCATTTTGCTTCCGGCAATGATTCTTACCGCCTGTTCATCAGCCGGAAGTTCATCAGGAAAAAAGATCGATGTAAGCAAGGTCAGTGTTGAATCGGGCCTTATATCAGGAAAGACAAATCCCGAAGGAAGTGTAAGCATCTTTATGGGGATACCCTACGCTTCCGCTCCTGTTGGGGAACTTCGCTGGAAAGCTCCGGTTCCTCCTGTAAAATGGGAAGGAGTGCGTCAGTGCGTTACACCCCCTCCCAGCGCCATGCAGAGCAAACCGGCTCCATTCATGATGTGGTCGAAGGAGTTCATGGCCCCCGAGGAACCCCTCAGCGAAGATTGCCTGTTTCTGAATATCTGGACTCCGGCAAAGAATACCGCAGAAAAACTTCCTGTGATGGTCTGGATCCACGGAGGTGCATTTACAGGCGGTTCCGGAACGGTACCCCTGTACGATGGTGAGGAAATGGCAAAAAAAGGAGTGGTGTTCATTACCATAAACTACCGGCTCGGAGTGTTCGGCTTTCTTGCGCATACTGAGCTCACCGCCGAATCGCCGCTTAAGACCTCCGGAAATTATGGGATACTCGACCAGATAGAAGCCTTGAAATGGATAAGCCGGAATATTGAAGTGTTTGGCGGAGATCCGGGTAATGTCACTATTGCCGGACAGTCGGCAGGGTCGTTCAGTGTTAATGCACTGATGATCTCTCCCCTGGCCAAAGGACTCTTTCACAGGGCAATCGGGCAGAGCGGAGGAATGTTCTCGGGTAGTCTAGGGCTTGTGACTGATCTGAAAGCAGCAGAAACAGCCGGGGCGAGGTTTGCACGTCAGTTCAGCGACTCGACGATAGCAGGACTGAGAGCGCTTTCCGCTGAAGAACTCATGAAAATACCCGGACGCTGGGGTGTCACCACAGATAATATAGTTGTACAGTCAGCAACGGCAGCCTTCATTGAAGGCCGGCAGAATGATGTTCCTCTTATCGCCGGGTGGAATGCCGACGACGGCGTATCGATGGGGGCCAGTCCGGATATAAAGACTTATATCAGAAATGCTGAAAGCAGGTATGGTGAAATGGCGTCTGAATATCTGAAGCTTTTCCCTGCAAACAACGAGGCTGAAGTGCTTAATTCCCTGAAGCTTTCATCGGTTCTGTCCTTTGGCTGGCAGAACTATACCTGGGCCGGGATGCAAACCAGAACCGGGAAGAACAAAGCTTACCTTTACTATTTCACCCACGTGCCTCCGGGAGAGCCAAATTATGGCGCTTTCCATTCAGCCGAGTTCGGATATGCCCTCAATACGCTGAAGCTCTGGGACAGGCCTTTTAGTGATGCCGATTACAGACTTGCGGAGCTTATGTCGTCATACTGGGTAAATTTTGCAAGGACAGGAGATCCCAACGGTGAAGGAATGCCTGAATGGCCTGCTTTCGATCCTTCATCGCCCCGCATAATTGAATTCGGCGACGAAGTAACGTCTGTTCCACTTCCTTTCAGGGAGCAGTTGGAGTTCTACGACAGGCTTAATAAATAAAGGCGTGAGGAGAGGAAGAGACTGAGGGACGAAGAGACTGAGGGACGAAGAGACTAAGGGACGAAGTGACTGAGAGACGTCTAAAAAGGGAACACCTGTAAGACTGCAAGACTGCAAGACCGCAAGACCTTTTCCACTTCCCTTGTCAACCCAAACCAACCCTTTGTCCTCCTATCTAAACGGTTCATCATAAACCGGGCGCTTCGGAACAACATGGCATGTAAATTGTTTTACATTTCGGGAAACAAGGTATTACAGAGTCATGGAAATTTCGAGGTTGATAAATATTATAACAGGTCTTGTAACAGCGGTGATGATCTTTATTCTTACCGGATCTTCACCTGAAGGACTAAGATTCCCTTCTCCGGGGGAACCCTTACCTTCTGCCGTGCCTGTAAATGAAGAATCAGCTGTTCCTGCTTTGTTCAATGAGGCGGTTTATTCTTCCCTGAGTGAAAAAGGCAAAGGACTTTTCTCTCCCAGGTGGGACGATAACGACAAGATTCTGCAAGTTATTGGAGCTATTTATAAATCACCTGAAGACGGACTCGATCCGGATGACTACAATATTTCCGAGATTGAAAAACTGGCCGAAAGGATTTCATCGTTTGACGAGCCTTCATTTAGCGATATTGCTGCGATAGAACTTCTTCTCGATAAAGCATTTACAGACCTGGCAACTGATCTGGGCAAGGGGAAGGTCTCGCCCGATGAAGTCGACCCTGAGTGGAAAGTCGTGAGAAGGAACCTCGGCCTCGACTGGGAGACTGTGATAGCGAACACTCTTAATGCAGATGATCCTGCAAGGGCGCTTCAGAGGCTAAGTCCCAGGCACAATGAATATCAGAAACTCAGGAAGGCTTTGCTGGAATACCGCAGAATCGAGTCAGCGGGAGGATGGAGCAGCTTCACTACCAGTCTGAAAAAGATGGAGAAGGGAATGAGGCATCCTGATGTTGTTTCACTTAGAAAAAGACTTGAAGTTACACAGGGACATATTGAATTTGTTCCCGGTGATGAGGAGCTTTTTGATCAGGCGCTTCACGACCAGGTAGTTGTTTTTCAGCAGAGGAACGGGCTGGAAGCCGACGGAATGGTTGGAAAATCAACCGTGGAAGCACTCAATATACCGGTGTCTGACAGGATAAGCGCAATTGAAGCAAACCTTGAGCGCTGGAGATGGGTTAACGACGATCTGGGCGACCGTTATGTAATGGTAAACACTGCAGATTACACACTCAGGGTATTTGAGAAAGGTATACCGGCTTTCACTTCAAAAGCCATAGTCGGGACGAACAAAAGGCAGACCCCTGTATTCAGCTCGGTAATGAAATATATGGTGGTAAATCCCGACTGGACTGTTCCTCCCCAGATACTCCGGCAGGATGTAATTCCCGACATCATAAGGGATTCAGCCTATCTGCAGAAAAAGAACATGAAGATTTTCTCACGTGACGGATCTGTTGTTGATCCGTCATCGATCGACTGGAAGCAGGTCTCAGCAAACAGGTTCCCCTATATGATAAAGCAGGATCCGGGTAAGACCAATCCACTGGGACAGATAAAATTCATGTTCCCGAACCAATATGATGTATATATCCACGACACCCCGACCAAATGGCAGTTCAGCAAGAGTGTCAGGTCATACAGCTCCGGTTGTATCAGGATAAACAATGTACGCGATCTTGCCCTGTACCTTCTGAAGAATGATCCGGAATGGACTACCGGACGGCTGGATGAGGAACTGGAAAAAGGCCGGACCCGCACAATAATCCTGAAGGACCCGGTACCGGTACATATTCTTTATCTGACGACATGGGCAGATGAGGACGGCACTGCATATTTCGGACAGGATATTTACAACCGCGACAGGCAGCTGATCAGAACTTTGAAAAAAGATTCCCGGTAAGGGATTCATACAGAAAGCGCGACATGCCCTCCATGGCGGTATCATCGCCAAGAAGGGAGGAAGTTTTCATGTACCCGGCATCGGGGTAATATATATACAGGCATGAACGGCCCGAAAGCATGTTGATTATTTCCTCATGGTTTTCCATGGGTATCGAGGGGCAGCCATAGCTGCGTCCCAGCCGCCCGTTCATGTCTATAAAATCCCTGCTCACATAATCGGCTCCATGCATCACTATTGCTCTTTCCCTGGCTTTATCGTTTATTCCGGGTTCAGCCCCGTCGAGCAGAAGCGAAAGCCCGTGTTTGCCCGTATAGGTATCGCCGGTAACGTAAAAACCCAGGCTGCTTTTATATGAGGAAGGAGTGTTTGAAAAGCTTTCTGCATATTCGTCTCCGCTGTTTCGTCCATGGGCGCACAGGCATGAATGAACCACTTTTTGCCTGTTCAGGTCAATGATCCACATACGTTCGCGGTTTGATGAGAGGGAAAAGTCGATAATCGTAAGAAGGTTCTTTCCGATCCTGTCTTCCGATTCAAGATTAAAAAACCCCGTAACGGCTTTCCTGAGTACCTCATAGCCGGGTTTAGAGTCATGTCTTTCGAAGCAACCATACAACTCCCTGCAAAACCTGTCGATCCCGGCGCTTGCAGAAGCGGTTGAAACAGGCTCCCTGACGGCATCCGGAACATGGGCTCCGGGGAGGAGGGGAAGACAGAGCAGAAACAGGATAATACCGGCAAATCTCACAGGTGTTCTGGCTTAAGTTTGTTTCGGGGATAAATTTATCATTATTTCAATACTCTAACTCAAAAACAGTCACTCCTATTATACAAAAAGAAGTTAAATTTTCTGTAAAGGACGGATTTTTGACGAAAATGATATTTCTCCGGCGAAAACAGCACCTGGGGTTGGGGGTGGAGACTCTGCGGGGAGGTTTAAAGGGAGTTGGAAAAAGAACGTAAAATGAAAATGATGTGATCCAATTTTACTAAAAGATGTGTATAAATATGAGCTTCCCTCCGATGTCATCCTGATAACATTTATATTTAAAGATATATTGATCCTCTATTATTATTTTTTTATTATCTTTACCGTCGATAATAAAATTGAAGGAAATTTCCCCCGAAAAAAAATAATTCAGCTAATAACCAAACTATTATGATTTCAAGGAAAGTAAAATCAGTTGAAGTGAAAGACACCCCCCACAAGGTTGATGTGAGGCAGTTGTACAATGATCCCTCGGCACAGATCAATCATATCGAACTTAAGCCGGGAGAGTCGCTGAAGCCTCACAAAACTCCGGTAGACGTCACGTTTTATGTACTTGAAGGCACTCCCACGATTCACATCGGAGGTGAGTCGGTTTCCTTTGAAAGGGATACGCTTATCGAGAGCCCTGCCAATATAGTTCACCATATCAGCAACGAAGGCAAGCAGAATGCCCGTATACTTGTCATTAAAGCGCCAAGACCGGAAGCAGCAACGAGGGTTCTATAAGGGCGGAAAGGCGTAAGGGCGTAAAGGCGGAAAGGCGTAAGGGCGTAAAGGGCGAAAGATTGCTTCGTCCCGCCGATGCGGGACTCGCAATGACAGTGGTATAAAAGGGTTAAGTGGTCTGAAGTTGAAGCAACCAGTAACCAGCAACCAGCAACCAGCAACCAGCAACCTGCCTTCGCTGAAGCTATGGCGGGCAAAGCCAGTAACTTAATTCTTAATAAAATGAATTCTGGAGATAATAAAATTCACAAGCGTAAGGTAGTAATAGCGGGAGCCGGTTCGGTTGGGGCAACGTATGCCTATGCTCTTGCCCAGAGCGGCGTAGCCGAGGAGATAGTGCTTATCGACAGGAACGAGGAGCTACTCAGGGGACAGGTTCTTGACCTTGTTCACGGGCAGCCGTTTTTCCCGACTGTAACCATAAAGGAAGGGACTGATGATGACTATGCCGATGCGAGTCTGGTGGTCATCACTGCCGGAGCAGCCCAGAAGCCGGGTGAAACACGCCTGCAGCTCCTGCAGAAGAACGCCGGAATAGTGGGAGGCATTGCTGAGAAGGTTGCCTCGGGAGGATGCGGCGGGGTGATGCTTATTGTAACAAATCCTGTCGATGTGATGACCTATGCCGCATACAGGGCTTCCGGATGGCCGTCGCATAGGGTTATGGGCTCCGGCACGGTACTCGACAGCGCCAGGCTGAAGCACTTTCTAAGCCGGCACTGCGGAGTTGATCCTCACAGTGTCCATGCATATGTTCTTGGCGAGCACGGCGACAGTGAATTCGTTGCCTGGTCGATGACACATGTAGGAGGCATTTCTATTACCGATTACTGCCCCTATTGCAAAAAGTGCGAAGGGTGGAAAGAACAAAAGAGCCGTATAGAGCAACAGGTACGCGATTCGGCATATCATATAATTGATGCAAAGGGTTCCACCTATTTTGCAGTCGGTCTGGCCCTGGTAAGAATAACAACAGCCATCCTTCGCGATCAGAACAGCATGCTTACGGTTTCGGTTGTGCCCGATGGCGAATACGGTCTCAAGGATCTCTCAATCAGCATACCTTCAATCGTTTCAAGCCGGGGAGTCGAAAGGATAGTCCCGGCTCATCTGCCGCAGGATGAGCTTGAAAAGCTGACACATTCGGCCGGGGTGATAAGGAAGGCGATAAAGGAGATGGGGCTGAGATGAGAAAGGCGTAAAGGCGTAAAGGCGGGAAGGCAAGAAGGTCTTGCAGGTCTTGCAAGTCTTGCAGGTCTTGCAGGTCCCTGCTCCCCTCCTTCTTCCTTCTGTCTTCCGTCTTCCGTCTTCAGTCTTTCTTCAAATTCATATCGTTTTGGGTAAAATATTTGTCGTAAAACGATAATTGGGATATTGTTTTACGATAAATATTCGTGTGTTTTGGAAGCGGTATGCGGTACACGTGGTATGCGGTACGGGGTTTGCGGTACCCGAACATCCATCCCTTATTTATTGATGAGATTCAACAAGGCGGTGTCAGTGACCTGTTCCTGAGTTTCAGGCCTGACTTCAAGACTGCTTTCCCGTTCAGCCGGTTTAACAAGCTGCTGAACGGAATAAATTATTGCGGTGTAAAAATTGCCTTCATATTTCCTGAAAAGCTTGAATTCCTCTGTCTTGTTGCACATAAATGGCCGAAGGTTCCAGGCTATCTGGATCCCGACGAATGCCAGAATTATCATCCATATTCTGAATACATTAACTCCGGTCCGTGGATAGACGTCCTTCTTCTCGCACGCGAATTTCAGGGCATCGATCATGAGTTTCATGCCGAATATCCCGGAGAAAACAAATATCGCCACGTGCAGAAGCTGAAGGAAATGATAATTCCCTCCGGTCAGTTGAAACAATATCACAATCGGGGAAAATGAAAGAGCAATGGACGAAGTCAGAACAAATCCGCTTAAAATGACAGAAACCATTTGTCTGAATGTAAGTCTTGACCCAAGAACCTGTTGTATGACGTAGAGAGACGGGAAACAGATAAGGATCGCACTGCAGAACAGGAAAGTTACTTTCAGTCCGGCGATTACAGACTGAAGGAAGCTGTGATAGCTTCCCATGACAACCCCGTAGAGAAAAGTGAAGACAAAAATCACAAGAAGCTGATTCAGTATTAATCTTCCTGACTGCTCCCTGTCGCGATCTTCGAAATAAGATTCAGCATTCTGAAATATTCTGAAGACCTCCAATAATCCACCTGCTTTTGTCATAGTGTAAAATACCGGTTAGAAGATAAATTTACAAAATATTCTGATATGTATTAGTGTTTATTACTGTTTTTTACTGTTTTTGTTTTAATATTTTGGACTTCCTTATTCCGGATCGAGAGGATTCCTTGCTCATTTACTGAAGGTGGAGCATTTTTCAGGAGCCGCCAGAGAATTTTCAGGACTTATCACAAGTCAGAAAATCAGGATTTGCGGGCATTATTCTGGCTGAAAAAATCAGTTATTAAAAAATTAGGCATTCTTCGTTTATAATTACTCTATTATGTTTAATTTTAGTTGTGTTTATTTATTTCAAGGGAGAGTCGGGCAATTAAAACAACGTACGGTTGGAATTGAGGGATGAAGCTGTTGCCATTGTGACTGACGGGGCAGTGCTTTCACCGGGTTAAAGAAAAATACAGGAATATTAGTCAGCCGGATATGAAAAAAGTAGTTGCGGAAAGAGTAATTCACAAGGGGGAAAGGAGGATTTCTCTCAGATTCGGGTATGATAAGACGCTCATCGGAATTGTAAAAAAGATTGAAGGAGCCAGGTGGAGTACACAGATGAAATCGTGGCACATACCTGACGGCAGCAACATAAAAGGCAAGTTGCTTGATGTCTTCAGGGGGCAGGCTTTTGTTGATTACAGTTCTCTGGATAAAAGGGAGGCTGACAAGCCTGATTCAAAGCAGGTTATTACACTTTCGGAAGGAGAGGCAGAGCTGAGGGCTGACAAGGAATCAAAGCAATCAATCTTAAGTGAAAAGGCTGTAAAGGACATTGAAAAGTTCAGAAAGTGGATGGAAGTGAACCGGTATCCTGATTCAACGATAAGGACATACTCGGGGATGATAGCTACTTTTCTGAAGTTTGTCAGTCCGAAGGAAGCGGAGGAGTGCAGTTCAGGAGATCTGGCAAGGATAGTAGATGAATACATTTTACCCAATGGATTGAGTCGCTCCTTTCAAAATCAGATGATAAGTGCTGTGAAAAAATTTTACGGGAAGGTTTACAAGTCGGTGATTGACGTCGGGGAGATATCGAGGCCGAGGCCGGAGCACCGGTTGCCGAATGTACTGAGCAAGGCGGAAGTAAGGAAGATACTTGATTCGGTGGCAAATGAGAAGCACCGGGTGATGCTGAGTCTGGTTTATGGATGCGGATTACGGAGGAGTGAAGTATTGGAGTTACTTCCTTCGGATATTGACCATGACAGGAAGCTGGTTCAGATCAGGCAGGCGAAGGGATTCAAGGACCGGCTGGTTCCGTTGTCGGACAAGCTTATACAGATGGTTGATCAGTACATGTTGCATCATAAACCATTGAAGTATTTATTTGAGGGTCAGACCAGGGGAAGCCGGTATAGTCCGGCAAGTCTGGAGAAGATATTCAGGACGGCCTTTCTGAAGGCGGGAATTAACAAGAAGGATATTACACTTCACGGGTTAAGGCACAGTTACGCGACTCATCTTCTGGAAGCGGGTACTGATCTCAGGTATATTCAGGCTTTGCTGGGACATAAGAGCAGCCGTACCACTGAGATTTACACTCATGTAACGATTCAAAGCATTGAGAAGATAAGGAGTCCGTTTGATGACCTGTGATGAAGGTAATTGATAAATAGACCTTCCGCTATACAATAACCACAAAATATGGAAATTATGAGTAGTTTTGGTATACAAATAAACAGTTAGGGTCGCATTGTCCGCCCTTTTAATTTTTCAGGTTATTTTGTTTTGGCCTGTGACATTATCCAACATTATAATGGCTGACATAGATGAATAAAAAGGGCTTACGCTCGGCCC
Organism: Bacteroidota bacterium; assembly: GCA_022709665.1. GTDB lineage: Bacteria > Bacteroidota > Bacteroidia > Bacteroidales > VadinHA17 > LD21. Next base: position 11 of record JAKLIJ010000070.1, on the reverse strand, counting down.
CCGCTCCCGGC
>JAKLIJ010000007.1 GCA_022709665.1 Bacteroidota bacterium | reverse complement strand
GTTTCCCTTGGCTGGCGCCACTTTTTCACATCCGATTTCTTCTCCCTGATTTCAGTCAACAACTCCAATTATAAATATGACATATCAGGCGACAGGGTTGCAACTGATGGTTTCGTGTTATCTCACATTGTAAACAGCACAGGTCTGAAGGCAGGCTTCAATCTCTACAGGGGCAGGCATGAGATGAATTTCGGGCTTGATGCAACCCGTTACAGCATCTCACCGGGCAATCTCAGGCCCTATTCCGATTCCTCACATGTAGCCGTCAGGAGGGTTCAGCAGGATAAAGCCCTTGAATCAGCATTGTATTTCGACGACAGGTTCCGTCTTTCTGAAAAGATTACACTCGAGGGCGGGATAAGGATGTCATCCCTGTTTAGCTTCGGACCCAGGACTGTACTGCTGTACGATCCGGAAGTAGCCAGGGGAGCATCGTCGGTCGTCGACACGCTCACATACAGCCGTGGGGAGCTTTACAGGACATGGGGAGGGCCGGAATACAGGTTTTCGGTCAATTTCATGACCGGCGTTAACAGTTCCATAAAGCTCAACTACAACCGCACGAGGCAGTACATCCATCTTCTTTCGAATTCCGCTTCGATATCTCCTACCGATAACTGGAAACTGAGTGATTATTATCTGAAGCCGCAATCCGGTGACCAGTATGCTATGGGATTCTATCAGCTTCTTTTCAACGGAAGGCTGGAAACCTCAGTTGAGTTTTACTATAAAAGGCTTAAAAACCTGATCGACTTCAAGGGAGGAACAAGGATCATCATGAACGAGAACGTTGAACAGGATCTTGTAAATACTGAAGGGAGAGCGTATGGAGTTGAACTTATGGTCAGGAAAGAATCCGGCAGGCTGAGATGGACAGCCGGATATACATATTCGAGATCGCTTCTCAGAAGTACAGGTAAGTTCAGCAGCGAGATAATCAACGACGGGAAATGGTTCCCTGCAAATTTCGACAGGCCTCATGATCTGGCTCTTACATTGAACTATCTCTCGACCCGCCGGATCAGCATTTCTGCAGCTTATTCGTACAGCAGCGGTCGTCCGATCACTTATCCGATAACAGGTTATGAACTGGAAGGACTGGAACTCATACATTATTCCGACAGGAACCGTTACAGGATACCTGATTATATGCGTGTCGACCTTTCACTTAAAGTCACGGGCAATCTGAAGTCGCGCAAAATTGCACATCCTTACTGGACATTCTCTGTTTATAACCTGCTGGGCCGTGAGAATGTTTATTCCATCTATTTCACCAGGACCAATGGCATTGTGAAAGGATATAAGCTTTCGGTATTTGGGAATGCAATTCCTTCTGTAACCTTCAGTTTTGATTTTTAGCATTATGCGGTTATTATTTTCCATAAGCGGCTTAACGGTTCTCCTGGCATTGACAGGGTGCATCACCGAATTCTATCCAAAGACAGGTGAGTCGCAATCCCTTCTCGTTGTACAGGCTCTGCTGACCGATCAGCCTGAGAAAAATGTAGTTAAATTGTCGAGATCACATTCTCTTGAACTGAAGGAAAAATCCTTACCTCTCGAAGGATGCAGGGTGATCATTGATGACAATAATGAGAACAGTTACGAGCTGGAGGAAACGGAACCGGGAACCTATGTTACCGATCCTGATTTTTTCAGGGGAATGACCGGATATATTTATACCCTTCGGATTTATGAGATGAATGCAGGGGAGACAGTCCGTTCTTATGAATCCATACCCATGGAAATGAAACCGGTCCCGCCTGTCGACACCATCTGGTATGAAAAGGTTGTGATGCCTGAAAATGACATCTCCGGAACACCCGTTGAAGGATGCCGGGTTTATCTGAGGACTGTTGATCCTGAGGGTCTTTGCAGCTATTTCAGGTGGGATTTTACGGAGACCTGGGAAATCCGGATTCCATACGATGTTGACAATAACAAGTGCTGGATAACAAGAAAATCCACCTCCATAAACGTAAGGAATACATCTATCCTGACAGACAATATCATAACCAGGCAACTGGTTAACTTTGTCTCAAATGAGACAGACAGGCTGGGTGTAAGGTACAGCATGCTGGTAAACCAGTACAGCCTGAGCGAGGATGAATTCAGCTACTGGGAAAGACTTCAGAATGTGGGGGAGGAATTGGGAAGTCTGTATGATATTATTCCTGCTTCAGTATCCGGCAATATACACTGCCTGGAATATCCCAATGAGAAGGTTCTCGGCTATTTTAGTGTTTCAGGCCGCAGTTCGCGCAGGATTTTTATCAGGGACAATTTTAAAGGGCAGCCGGATTATTATAGCGGCTGTATTGAAAAAACAGTTCCCCGCCAGCCTTCTCCCCCGGGTTTCAATGAGACCGTTTGGGAGGTGACTTATGACAGGTACACACAGGCAGGGGAAATGTATATTACTTCAAATAAGGGGTGCGTGGATTGCACAGTAAGGGGTTCAGCAATAAAACCGGATTTCTGGGATGAAGAGTAAATGGAAAATATCTTATCCTCACGGGTTTGCAGCAAGGCGGTTAATATTAGCACTTGTGGTGTTATTTTTCCTGAGGTCCGGCTGTCTTCCCGGTCAGATCCGGCCGGTTTCGCCTGATTCCGCCACTCCGGGCCTTCAGGAGTATGGCAGCTTGTTTCCCCTTGAGAAAATTTATGTTCACACTGACCGTGAGGAGTATATTGCCGGAGAGAACCTGTGGTTCAGTCTGTACCTTTTCGAAGGTCAGGACGGTAAACTGTCATCTTCTTCAGAAATTGCATATCTGGAGATATTGAATCCGGGAAACAGCCCCGTTGTGCAGAGCAGGATAAGGCTCGACAAGGGCCTCGGGTCAGGGCTGGCTGTCCTGTCCGATACTCTGGGTTCAGGCGCCTATACCTTGAGAGCTTATACCGGCAGCATGAAAAATCTGATGCCCGGTAACTGCTTCAGTAAGGTAATAAATATTTATAATATTCTGAATACTAAGAACTTTGTGGCAGTTTCCCATGGAGAGGCAGAGGCAGAAAGTCGTTCAGCAGGCAGACCATCAGATGAGAGAAAGGTAAGTAAATCACCTGTCGCAAATCAGCTTATTGAATTATCTGATCCGGGCCCTGTCGGGATCAGGGAAAGAATAGTCCTTGAATTTCAGCTGGGCAAATCCGGAGAAACTTCCGGGCAGGTTGGGAATTTCAGCGTTTCCGTTTCTCCTTGTGGCAGCAATCCGGCTCCCGACATAGATGAATACCTTTTTTCCGGCTCCGACAATAGAAGGATCAGCCGGACTGCTGTATCGCCGGGCAATTATCCGGGTCTGATATACAAGGCTGAAAATGAGTATCATTTTCTCCGTGGTCAGCTTATCGACAGGAGCGGACAGGGATTGGATTCAGGCCGGTATATGTTCCTTTCAATTCCCGGGAAGAGCGCTTTATTCCAGTATTCCCTCACGGATGGTGAGGGATGGTTTGAATTCAGCATTCCCATTACAGATGGCCGGAATAACTTCATAATACAGCCTGAGGACCCGGGTACAAATGATGCAATCAGAATGGAGTCTTCCTTTTCGGACAGGTATCCTTCATCGGCACCCTTGGCCTCTTCTCAGGGTAGTGCAACAGCTCCTTATATAGCGAAATGGAGTGTCAACTATCAGCTGAGAAGGATTTTCAATACCGACAGCGTCCTTCCTCCTGTTGAATCCGGATCCTACGGATTGCCGGCGAAAAGGTTTTATGGCCGTCCTGAGACAGAACTCTTTCTTAAGGATTACATAGATCTTCCGCTTATGGAGGAAGTGTTTTATGAGCTGCTCAGCGGGGTTCAGCTCAGAAGCAGAAGGTCGGGTTATGAAATAACGATGACGGATCCCGTCTACAACAAGCAATATGAAAAGTCACCGGTAACCTTTGTTGATGGGGTTGTGGTCAGGGATCCTTCAGTCATTGCCGGAATCGATCCCGCAAAGGTTGAAAAGATAGACGTCATCAGGAGCCGGTACGTAGTGGGCGACTATCTTTTTTTCGGCCTTGTGAATGTAATTACCGGAGCAGGAGATTTCAGCGATATAGCCCTTCCGGAATATGCAGTAAGGCTTCCATACAGGATTTTTGAGCCTGAACCCAGGTTCTGGTCACCCTCGTACACTGATCCCGAAAGCAGGCAAAGCCGGATACCAGACCTCAGAAACACTCTTTACTGGAACCCGTCAGTTAAACCAGGAAGTGATGGCAGATTCAGTGTTGAATTCTGGTCATCGGATTATGTTACAAACTATGAAGTTAATATTCAGGGTGTTGATTCAAACGGAGAACCCTTGTCGTTTCATAAAACAATAATGGCAAAATAACATCCTGTGAGAACATCAGTCTGTCTCACGAGAGGGGCTACATGTTAATGATCTCCGACTCCGGAAGGCCGTACTCCTCCTTCATTTCGATGCCGAGTTTCCTGAGTTCATCGATAACCGGGTTGTAAATCTCGGGCACCACAGGCCTGTAGACTCCGGTAAGATTTATTTGCTTTTCAAGGATCATCTTCACAGCCACCGACGCCGGGAGTGCGACTGTTCTTGCAACTGCCGTGTTTGTCGCGGGTGATCCGTAATCGAGCATCGATGATTTTATAACCTCTTTTTTGCCGCCGGGATAGGAAGCCAGGAATATATGCTGCATTACCACCATGTCGCGGTCTTTTTCCGTCATCATCATCTTGCTTATCATTCTTCCCGATGTGATTTCGAAGGGGGAGGTCTTCGTACATTCGAGCTTCTCATTTCCGAAAAATCCAAGCCATTCGAGGGAGTCGAGGGCCACTGATGATACCGGTATGCCAAGTTTTAGAGCCAGATTCTCACGGAGGTTTGAAACGCCCAGGCCCGACCGTTCGGAAAGGAATCCTGCATAATCTTTTCCGGTATAATCTATTATGGTGTCATCGAGCATGTTAAGCGCCTTCATTACGTCGAGCGTCTCGCACCATCCCCTGAACCTGAAAGTTCCGCGGTACATCGTCGATACCTCGGGTATCCCGTAAATATCCATATAGCTTATTGAATCCCTGTTGGGATATACCTCCATCTCGCCCACTCCCGGAAAACTGTAGGAGAACCTGTCTTTGAACAGGTTTACGGGTTCAATAGCCACTCTTCCACCATTTTTAAGATACAGTGCGCTGTTCCGGCTTGCCAGAACCACCCCCTTGGGGCTCCATGAGAATTTGTATTTCATCGGGTTACCGGTATCCTCCGGTGCAGGAAGGGCGCCGCACAGCGACCAGAATTTCTCTACCTTGCCGCCTCCGGAGTGAATATGATCGATCACTTTCATTGCTGTCATGTGATCTATTCCCGGGTCAAGTCCTATCTCATTAAGCAGAAGGACTCCCGCTCGTTTTGCAGCCGTGTCGAGAGCCTGCATTTCGGGTTGTACGTATGATGTTGTAACAAGAGGCTTGCCGGATTTTATGCAGGCTTTTGCTGCAAGGGCATGATACCTGTAGGGAAGGAATGAAACCACAATGTCGTGCTGGCCGGTAAGCTTGTCAAGCGTTTCTGTCTCATCTGTCGACCATCTCATCGATGATCCGTTTGGATGGCCCTTTATCATCCTGTCAGCCTTTTCTTTAGTTGTGGTTGCAACCTTTACAGCGTATTTGTTATTCAGCAGGAATTCTACCATAGGTTTTACTACCATCCCTGCTCCCAGGATAAGGACTTTCTTCATTTCCGTCAGGTATTTGTTAATATTTCCCACAAGTTACGAAAAGAGGTGAAGCTGAACAATGATAATTGTTATATGAAGGAGGCCTGCTCACACTCTGTTTTACCCTCAGCCGCCCTAAAGCCTGTTTTACCCCCCAACCCCCCTAAAGGGGGGCTTAAAGAACTAATGATGAGGTATATATAAGTATGCAAATTATCCACACTCAAATAGTTTACTGTTTTTGGATATAACAATAATGGATTCCTGGTAATCTGATCTGGTATTACCCCATAAATAGTTGTAATAAAGCGATCTAACCCCTCTTTAGGGGGGCAGGGGGGTGGCCCCAGCAGGTATGAAAAATCAATATACAGGGGAAGGAATGCAAAAGGAAATGAAGTGATCCGGCATGATACCAAAATAAATTATCTTTGTTTTTGACCAATTGTTGAAATGTTTCCTGCTGTTCCCCATGGCCGAAGATCAGAAATATGTTGAGACACCGCTGATGAAGCAGTATTATCACGTCAAGGCAAAGCATCCTGACGCAATTTTGCTTTTCAGGGTAGGGGATTTCTACGAGACCTTCGGCCCTGATGCCATAAAAGCCTCGGAGATACTGGGGATCACCCTCACTAAGAGGGCAAACGGGTCAGCATCCTCTGTGGAACTTGCCGGATTTCCATATCATGCTCTCGACATCTATCTTCCCAGGCTGGTGAGGGCAGGTCAGAGAGTGGCCATCTGCGAACAGCTTGAGGATCCTAAACTGACGAAAAAGATAGTAAAAAGGGGTATTACGGAGCTTGTTACACCGGGTGTGTCTTTTGATGATAATGTACTTACCCACAAGGAGAACAACTTTCTTGCTGCAGTTCACATCGACAAAAAAGCCGCAGGTGTTGCCTTTCTTGATATTTCCACAGGAGAATTCCTTGCGTCGGAAGGAACTTTTGAGTATATCGATCAGTTGCTGAATAACTTTCAGCCCAAGGAGGTTCTCTATGAGAAAAGGAAAAATGAACTCTTTACTGAGAATTTCGGAACAAAGTTTTATACATTCAAACTCGACGACTGGATCTTCACCCCTGAAGCTGCATCCGACAGGCTTCTTAAGCAGTTCGAGACTACCTCACTCAAGGGTTTCGGGGTCCAGAACCTTTCGCTGGCCGTTATAGCAGCCGGTGCAGTTCTTTACTACCTCGACATTACCCAGCATTCGCAATTGGGGCATATTACCAATCTGTCGAGGATAGATGAGGACAGGTATGTATGGCTTGACAAGTTCACCATCAGGAACCTCGAGCTGTTCCATACTCCATACGAGGGAGCCCGCACCTTCATTGATGTTATCGACCGGACTATTTCTCCGATGGGAGGGAGAATGCTGAAGAGGTGGATTTCGCTTCCTCTGAAGGACATGCAGCCGATAACCGACAGGCACGTTATCGTGGAATACCTCATTTCTGCCGGGAATGTCAGGCATGAGATTGCCGGACTGATGCAACAGGTGGGCGATCTCGAGAGACTTGTTTCCAAAGTGGCTGTAGGAAGAGTGAATCCAAGAGAAGTTGTTCAGCTGAAGAGAGCTCTCCGGGCGCTGGTTCCGATAAAGGAACTGTGCGAGAAAAGCAGTTGCAGTCCGCTTGCAATACTTGGTGAGCAGCTTAATCCTTGCCAGATTATTGCCGACAGGATAGAAAAGTGGCTTTACAACGATCCCCCAGCCCAGCTTATAAGGGGGAAGGTTATCTCGGAAGGAGTCTCTGAAGAGCTTGATGAGCTCAGGAGAATACTTTATACGGGTAAGGATTATCTTAATGATCTTCAGTCGCGCGAAATACAGAAAACAGGCATTACCTCGCTAAAGGTAAGTTTCAACAATGTATTCGGGTACTATATAGAAGTAAGGAACACCCACAAGGACAAGGTTCCCGCGGAGTGGATACGCAAGCAGACTCTTGTAAGCGCCGAACGCTATATCACGGCCGAGCTGAAGGAATACGAGGAGAAAATACTCGGAGCGGAGGAGAAGATCATTGCACTCGAGACGAAACTGTTCAACGACCTCGTCCAGTCGATAGTTGAATACATTCCTCCCATTCAGCTTAACTCCTCGGTGATAGCCAGGCTCGACTGCCTTTATTCATTTGCCCTGGTATCGGAGGAGAACAATTATGTAAGGCCCGTTATGGATGATTCGATGCGGCTTGATATCAGGGACGGCCGTCATCCGGTGATAGAGAAGCAGCTTCCTCCCGGTGAATCATACGTGCCTAACGATTTGTATCTGGATACAGACGATCAGCAGATAATAATACTTACAGGTCCGAATATGTCGGGTAAGTCGGCTCTTCTCCGGCAGACAGCCCTGACAGTTCTTATGGCCCAGACAGGCTGTTTTGTTCCTGCCAGGGAAGCAACAATCGGCATTGTCGACAAGATATTCACAAGAGTGGGAGCCTCCGACAACATTAGTCTGGGCGAGTCGACTTTTATGGTTGAGATGAATGAGACGGCGAGTATCCTTAACAACCTGTCGGACAGGAGTCTTGTTCTTCTCGATGAGATAGGGAGGGGGACCAGCACCTACGACGGAATCTCGATAGCATGGGCCATGGTTGAATATCTTCATGAGAACAGGCACAGGGCGAAGACGCTCTTTGCCACTCATTACCACGAGTTGAATGAGATGGAGAACTCATTTCCAAGGGTCAGGAATTACAATATCTCTATCAGGGAATTCAACAATAAGGTTATTTTTCTAAGGAAGCTCAAGAGGGGAGGCAGTGAGCACAGTTTCGGGATCCATGTGGCCAGGATGGCCGGTATGCCCCGGAGTGTCGTTTCGCGTGCTACTGACATTCTGAAGGAACTTGAGCAGAGCCACGAGAAACAGGAGCTTGCCAAGCCTATTGCCGGTCTGGCCGGTCACAGGGAAGGATACCAGCTCAGCTTTTTTCAGCTCGACGACCCGGTCCTGAAGCAGATCCGCGACGAGATACTCGGTCTTGACATCGACAACCTTACTCCCATGGAAGCTCTGAACAAGCTGTACAATATAAGGAAGTACCTGAAGTAAGGAGTCGTGCGGTCATGCGGTCATGCGGTCTTGCCGTCCATGCTCCTCATTCCTCATTCCTCTGCTTCTGTCTTCCGTCTTCGGTCTTCAGGCTTAAAAAACATATCGTTTCAGGTAAAAAACTTATCGAATATCATATGGATTTTTATTGTTTTACAATAAAAATTCGTATGTTTTCAACACTGATTTTCATGTTTTGCAGGTTCAGCTATATTTCGCAACTTTGTGTCATAATAAATGATGGAATATGAGAAGAGTGATTTTTCTTTTTGCAGCGGTAATGGTCATTGCTGCTTCATGCGATACGAGTAAGACAAGTCTGTTCGGAAGCAGAAAAACCGAAAAGGAACCGGAAGGGACTTCTATAAAAGCTTCGGTTCTTATGCCTGCAACTCCCATTTCCGTTCCCATAAAGGAAGTTGAGGAGAAACTGGTTCCCAATGAGAACCGGGAGCCTTCGCCGGGAAAATACTTTGTAATTATCGGCAGCTTCAGGGATCCTGCAAATGCCAGGGACCATCAGGCGCTGGTAGGTAAGGACGGCTTCAATTCAGAAGTACTCAGGAACGATGCCGGATTGTACAGGGTATCTGTTATGGCAACCGACGATATAATGGTTGCAAGAAATGAGATCGGACGGATCAGGACGAAATTTCCCTCATACTCCGATACCTGGCTTCTGATCAGAAAATAGCCGGATAGAAGCAGGGCACTTGAGTAAGTTCAGATACCGGAACAGCAACTTCCGGTATGTCCGTATTGTAATTTCCTGTCACTTTTCCCCCGGGGCAAAAAAGGGATAATGACTGCGGGTTCAACGGGATTATTCAGTATATTTCAGTTTTGAAACATTAGTGTGCCACTTGGTGCATCATGACAGGAAACAGGACAAGGCTGAGTATCCGGGAAAGGATCTATAAGATAATTTTCGTTGCAGGCGACAGGTACAGATCAATTGTAAGGTGGCTGGATGATCTGAGCCGTTTTATACTTGTTGTTTCGATTTCTCTCTTCCTTACGGGTTTTGTGTTCTATGTGGGCTTCATAGTGTCGGAGGAGAGCCTGAAAAGTCTCAGGGCGGCTTTCAGGATACTTTTCCTGGTTATTTATTTTGCTAAGTATCTCCCTGAACTGCTTTCAGCAAGGAAGAAATTCAATGCATCGCTGATTTTCAGGGCTATAGTATTTCTGTTTTGTTCGGCAGTTTTAATCTCAAATTTCGGATTACCTGAAAAGCCCGCATCAATATGGGCTAACTTCAATGGGATAGTACCTCTCATTATCGCTCTCTTTCTGATGGCAGTATCTGAAATTTCGGAACTTCTCAGGAGGATCAGCACTGTAAAGATCCAGCCGGCAATGGTATTTTCCACCATATTCCTGCTTATTATTTTCCTTGGCACGGGATTGCTGATGCTCCCGAAAGCTCATTATCAGGATGTAACCTTTCTCGATGCCCTTTTTACTTCAGTGAGCGCTGTGTGTGTCACCGGACTGGAAGTGACGGATACTGCAACATCATTCACAATGCTTGGGCAGGTTATACTCCTTATTCTTTTCCAGATGGGAGGGCTGGGAATAATGACATTTACAGTTTTTTTCAGCTTCATCTTCACCTCCAGTTCTTCCTTCCGCGACGGCATACTTCTTACCGAGCTCTTTTCATCCGAATCAATGGGGAGTTTTTACAGGATACTTGCCAAAATCTTTCTTCTGACTCTTCTGACTGAAACAGCCGGAGCTCTTCTGATTTACGGGGTTCTTGAACATGATGTGGGTGAAAGGATTTTCTTCTCGGTTTTTCACTCGGTATCGGCTTTCTGCAATGCCGGTTTTTCAACGCTGCCCGACGGACTGGCAACGGAAGGGATCAACAGGAACGGTTCACTCAAGATAATCATTTCCGTTCTTGTAATACTAGGAGGAATAGGATTCCCGGTGCTTCTGTATGTCTACCGGTATTTCAGGCATCTGGTTCTCGTTTTTTTCAGAAAGATCAGGAGAAGGCAGAAGCCCGTCAGGCCTGAGCAGCGCAACATTCCGGTAAGGATAGTGATAGGCACTTCAGCGATCCTGATACTTGCCGGGATGGCGCTTTTCTGGTTCTTTGAGAAGGATGGCAGCCTGAGCGGTGACGACAGCGCGATGAAACTGGTGGATGCTTTTTTTGGCAGCGTTAGCGCAAGGTCTTCAGGTTTCAACACCATGAACGTCTCTCTGTGGAGCTATCCCACGGTTTTCATGATGATGATACTGATGTGGATCGGGGCTTCTCCGGGGTCGACAGGGGGAGGGATAAAGACAACCACCTTCACCATAGCTGTTCGGTCGGCCTGGAATTATATAAGGGGAAGGGAATCTCTCAGGGTGAGCAACAGGGAGGTAAGCAATGATACCATAAGAAGGGTGCTGGCTATTGTTCTTTTCTCACTCCTGTTTCTCGCGGCGGGATTTATGGGTCTCATGCTGACGGAGCCGGGTAAGAATCCGGTTCACCTTCTGTTTGAAACCGTGGCTGCATACAGTACCTCAGGACTGAGTCTGGCCGACCCGTCGACCTTTTCAGCCGCCGGCAAGCTTATTATGATCCTTCTTATGTTCATAGGAAGGATCGGCCCGTTGACACTGCTTGCCGGTATATTTTCAGCACAGGGGAAAAGATATTCAAGATACCCTGAGATTGACATCGTTATAAACTAAAGAATATGAAATACATAGTAATAGGGCTCGGCTATTTTGGATCAAACCTGGCATCAAAGCTCACCGGTATGGGGCATGAGGTTATTGGGATTGATAATCATCCCGAAAGGCTTGATGAGCTGAAGGACAGCGTCACAACAGTGATGAAGATGGATGCGACCAATATCAATGCCATGAAGAGTCTTCCTCTTGAAGAAGCCGATGCAGTAATTGTTGCCATTGGCGAGGATGTGGGATCCTCAATACTGGCAGCCTCCATTCTGAAAAACCTGAAGGTGAAACGGATAATCGGCAGGGCGGTCCACCAGACTCATCACAGTATCCTGAACCAGATAGGGATTGATGAAGTGGTTATGCCTCTTGAGGACTCAGCCGCTCATGTTGCGTCGATGCTTCAGATAAAGAATACCCGGCGGCTTATAGAACTGAATGATGAGTATGCAGTGGCAGAGATACCTGTCCCCTCCAAGTACGTCGGTCATGCCCCGGAGACTATCAGCATCGGCGAAAGGTTCCATCTCAGCATGGTTGCTCTTAAGTGCCCTCCGAAAGAGGGTGTTCTTACATCCCTGTTCAAAAGAGATTATAAGGTCGATATGTCATTTGATCCGGTTGCTCCGCTTGGAGAAAGGGACATCCTTGTGGTTGCTGGCCGCATACTGGATATCAAGCGATTCATCGACAGCTGACCATGCTGGAGGCAAATTGACTATTTACCAGGATATGTAATATTATTAACAATACAACCAAAACAATATTATGCGCAAATTAAGATTGATAGCCGTGTTTTTGCTGATCAGCCGGATTCTGGCATATTCCCAGACCGCTGAGATCAGACAGGTTAAGCTTACCGATTTTACCCTGCAATCCTCTGCAGTCATTAAAGCTTCAGGTGAAGAAATTTCACTTCCGGGTTATAAATCCGGGGACTACTGGTATCCGGTTAAGGTCCCTTCGACTGTTCTTTCTGCCCTGGTAGCCAACGGCGTTTACCCCGACCCGAACATGGGTCTCAACAATATGCTGATCCCCGATGCTTCGGATGAGTTCAATAAGAAATACGACCTCGAAAAATTCAGTTTTCTGCCCAATGATCCCAATCCATGGAAGAAGCCCTACTGGTACCGCACCGAATTCCGGGTACCGGCTGTTGATCGCGGACGTCATTTCCAGGTTATATTCAAGGGGATAAATTACCGTGCCGCAGTCTGGGTGAACGGCAGCCAGGTTGCCGACTCTGCCGGAATGGCCGGGATGTTTGCCCAATACAGTCTGGATGTCACCAGGCACATAAAGCCGGGAGAGTCCAATGCCCTTGCTGTTCTGATCTATCCCCTTGATTACCCTGGGACTCCGTCTGACGAACAGTTGAAGGCGTTTGATGATTTTTATCCCAATGGCGGACCAACCGGCGATATAGGAAAGAATGTTACCATGCTGTGTTCGGTAGGTTGGGACTGGGTGCCGCCGGTGCGCGACCGGAATATTGGGATATGGCTGCCGGTATATCTCAGGACAACAGGAGGGGTAACCTTTGGAAATACAAAGATCACGACTTCATTCCCCGGAGAGCAGGACACATCGGTCGCAAAAATCTCTCTCGGACTTACTCTTTTCAACCATACAGGCTCCAACGACATGGGAAAACTGACAGTAAAGATCTCTCCCGCGAATTTCAGGGGAAGAACGGTTCAGTTTTCCAGGAATGTGGCTGTCGGAGCCAACGCAACCAATACGGTGGAGCTGAGTCCCGAAAACACCAGGGAACTTACCATCAGCAAACCGGCAGTATGGTGGCCCAACGGATACGGCAAGCCGAACCTTTACAGGATAAGCCTGAGTTATACCGGTCAGACTGGGGTTTCGGACGATACCACATTCCTTTTCGGTGTCAGGACGGTTTCGTCAAAGTCGGTTGAGATTGACGGCAACTGGCGCCGCGATTTCTACGTGAACGGAAGAAGAGTCCATTTAACCGGCGGAGCATGGGTTCCTGATTTCATGCTGAACCGCGATTCGCTGAGGTATGATTATGAGATGAGGCTTTGCAGGAATGCAAATATTAACCTTGTAAGGATATGGGGAGGAGGAGTCACTCCATGTGATGAGTTTTTCGATGCGGCCGACAGGTATGGTCTTCTTGTGTGGTCCGATTTCTGGATTACGGGCGACACTCAGGGAGAGTTCAAGGGATCGCCCGACTGGCCGCTGGAGAGTGAGGTTTTCAAGCGCAACGTTGAGAGTACTATACTGAGGATAAGGAACCATCCGAGCCTGCTGGTCTGGACCGGAGGAAATGAAGGCCATGCAAGGAGGGAGCTTTATGATTTCATGAGGAACAGCATAATTTCGCTCGACGGCACCCGGCCTTTTATCCCGAGTTCATCCGGATTTGCGAAGCTGCCCGGGGGCTGGCCTGCCTCATGGCCCGACAATAATCCCTCAGGTGTCTACAGCGGCGGTCCCTATACCTGGCAGGATCCCGTGAGCTCATATAAAAGAGCTGTTTCGGCAAAGGACTGGGTGTTCAAGGATGAAACCGGACTTCCGTCAATGCAGCCTTACAATATTCTGCCAAAAATAATTCCCGGTCTGGTGTGGGATAAATCTTTGCCATACCCTCTTAACAATACCTGGGGTTACCATGATGTGTGCACGGGCAACGGAAGGTGGGACAATTATTACAGCGATATGATAAAGCGTCATGGAGAAGCTGAAAGCATGGAACAGTTCTGCGACAGGATGCAGCTGATGAATGCAGTCGGCTACCAGGGTATCTTCGAAGCTGCGGGCCACAGGCTGAATGATATCGGCGGTGTGATGCTCTGGAAGCTCAATGCGGCATTCCCGAGCCTCGTATGGCAGGTGTACGACTGGTTCCTCATGCCCAATGCAGGCTATTATTTCATGCAGAATGCATGCGAACCTGTGCATGTTCAGCTTAACCTGCTTAACAATAAGGTGACTGTGCTTAACAGGTCGTACAGGAACGTTTCAGGACTGACAGTGGAGGCTGATGTTTTTTCGGTTGACCAGAAGAGAATCTTTACCGGCAATGCCGGCATTGATCTCGGAGCCACTGATGTAAAGGAATCAATCGACCTTGAGAAGGTGCTGAAGGAAGCTCAGGGTATCTCGTTTGTGATCCTGAACCTGAGGGATAAAGCCGGGAATGTCGTCTCACACAATTCATACTGGATTTCCCGGTCAGGCGATTACAGGGCGCTGAACGACATGTCTTCCACAGGTGTGGAGACAATGGTCCTGAAGTCGGAAACGGACGGAAATGACCGGACCTGGAAGATCAGGATCAGGAATAACCAGTCGGGGATAGCCTTCTTTATAAGGCCCCAGGTGCTTATGGACGGAGATGAGATTCTGCCGTCATTCTGGTCGCAGGGATATTTCACCCTGGCGCCCGGTGAGGCAACAGAGCTTACTCTTACCTGTCCGCTGTCAAAACTTTCGGGCGGCACACCAATGCTGAAAGTGTCGGGATGGAATGTGCCGGCATCATACAAACTGATGAAAGATTGAAAATTTATGCTGCTTGCTTTAACCAATGCCAGGATATTCACAGGTGCTGAGACGGTAGAAGGGAAAGCCCTGCTGGTCAGAAATGGAATTATTGATTCAATGATATCTCCCCGGGATATCCCCTCCGGATATGAAATAATCGATTGCGGGGGAAACCATCTTTGTTCCGGATTCATCGATCTTCAGATCGCCGGGGGAGGAGGGTATCTTTTTTCAGCCGAACCGACTCCGGAAGCCCTGAATGCAATCACCGGGGCAATAGTACGTACCGGGACCACGGGTTTCCTGATCGCGATCCCAACCAACTCGATGGAGGTTTACAGGCAGGTCATCAGGGTTGCGGCAGAGAATCCGAATCCTGCACTTCTCGGATTGCATGTGGAGGGTCCGTTCCTTAATCCGGTGCGAAGGGGCGCCCATATCAGGGAATATATCAGGCCTCCGGTCAGGGAGGATGTTGAAGCTATTGTCTCTCAGGCAGAAGGTGTCGTAGGGATGATGACTGTGGCGCCGGAAGTCTGCTCCCGTGAAATGATTGAACTGCTGATTAACAAAGGGATAGTGGTTGCAGCAGGCCACAGCAACGCTACTTTCAAAGAGGCGGTGGAAGGATTCAGAAACGGCATAATGACAACAACCCATCTGTTCAATGCAATGTCGCAGCTCCATCACCGTGATCCGGGATTGCCGGGAGCTGTGTTCCGGACACCCGGAGTGTTTGCCAGCATTATTGCCGACGGAATACATGTTGATTACAACATGGTATCCATAGCAAAGAAACTCATGGGCGACAGGCTTTTCCTTATTTCGGATGCAGTGGAGGAAAACCGGAAGGAATCCTACATGCATATAAGAAAGGAGGACAGGTTCACCCTTCCCGACGGGACTCTTTCGGGATCGGCCCTTACCATGATGAAAGCCGTGGAGAATTGCGTGAAACATGTCTCCATACCGCTTGAGGAGGCTCTCAGGATGGCAACACTGTATCCGGCGAGGGTGATGGGACTCAGTGACAGGGGCAGGATCGGATCCGGATGCCGGGCCGATCTGGTTGCATTTGATGATGAATTCATCGTTCAAAAGGTCTGTCTGAATGGCAGAATTATATAAAACCGGGGCACAGGACCCTATGACAAATTGAAAAAGCCAGTTTAATGTTCAGGTATTATTCAGATCTGATCTTCATCCTTTTCCTGACAGCCTTGGCGGCCTGTTCAGGGAACGACGATCATGTATTTACATTCAGTCATGGTGCAATAATCCGGGGAGACACCTCTGTTCCGGAAATAGCGCTGGTTTTCTCCGGAGACGAATTCGGCGACGGACTGGAGTTCATATCGGGGATGCTTGAAGGTGAAGATATCAGGGCATCTTTTTTTCTCACAGGAAAGTTTTACAGGAACAGGGAGTTTGAACCATGGGTAAAATCTCTTGCCGCAGGCGGAAATTACCTGGGTTCACACTCCGACAATCATCTGCTATACTGTGACTGGGAAAAAAGGGACAGCCTTCTTGTTACCAGGAAGGAATTTATTGATGACCTTGAAGATTCCTATAACGAATTGCAGAAATTCGGAATTGAAAAAGAGCAGGCGCTCTGGTTCCTTCCTCCATATGAGTGGTATAACGATTCAATTGCCATATGGACCGGGGAATATGGTCTTCAGCTCATAAATTTCACCCCGGGGACAAGAAGCAATGCCGATTACACCCTTCCTGAAATGGGTACGGGATATGTTGACAGCAGAACAATTTACAATTCTGTCGTTTCCTATGAAAGCATGCAGCCAACAGGTCTGAACGGTTTTATTTTGCTTGTTCATGCCGGTACGGATCCCCGCAGGACCGACAAATTTTATTTTTTACTGCCGGAACTTGTGAGGGAATTGAAAACCAGGGGTTACAGATTTGTGAGGATAGATGATCTCCTGAACGGAACAATGAAAAAAAGATAGCTGATGGAAGTTCTCGGAGTTGATCTTGGAGGCACAAAGCTGGCACTTGCCGTTTTTTCTGAAGGGGGTGAGATTCTGAGCAGTGAGAGCTTACCACTCGGATCCCGTTCAGGGAAGGAGGCAGGCAGTTTTGTAACCGGACTTATCAGGGCAAATCTTGAAAGAGCCCGGAGCGAAGGCTTAAACATTGGATCCGTCGGGGTTTCTGTTCCCGGGATCAGCATGGTGAGGACTGGCACCGTATGGGCTCCCAACATTGAAGGCTGGATCGACTATCCCCTGTACCGCGAAATTAAGGAAGCGGCAGGAGATATTCCGGTTCTGATCGACAGCGACAGAGCCTGTTCGATTCTGGGCGAAGTATGGATGGGAAATGCAAAGGGCTGCAGGGATGCAGTATTCCTTGCTGTAGGAACAGGGATAGGGGCAGGAATTCTTTCAAACGGTGAGGTTCTCAGAGGAAGTGATGATATAGCGGGGGCAATCGGCTGGATGGCTCTCGACAGACCATTCCACTCTAAATATAAAAATTACGGATGCTTTGAATACAATGCTTCGGGCGACGGAATGGCAAGAGTTGCAAGGGAGTTTCTTGAAAAAGAGAACGACTATTCAGGGATGCTGAGGCAGCTTGCCCCTGGAACCATAACCTCCCGTCACATCTTTGCCGCCATGGATGCGGGAGATAAGCTGGCGGATCAGGTGCTGGGTCAGTGCATTGTATTCTGGGGAATGGCAGTGGCAAACATTGTCAGCCTCTTAAATCCTGAAAAAGTAATTCTGGGAGGCGGCGTTTTCGGGCCCGCAGTACGATTCATTCCCGAAATCACTAAGGAATCGGAACTCTGGGCACAGCCGGTAAGCATCAGGAAGGTAAAAATTGAAGCTTCGGGGCTTGAAGGAGAAGCCGCCGTTTATGGAGCAGGTTATCTGGCCCTGAAGAATCCCAATGCCCTGAATCATTAAATATTTGAAGATGTATAACAAACGGATAGTATTCTGGTCGGCCTGTTTCGGCATGCTGCTTTTTGGCGTGGCGCTTATTACTCTTGGTTCGATTGCTACCGACCTGAAAGACAAGCTTGGGATGAGCGAAATAGAAACAGGCGCACTGTTTTCAATCCTTCCTTTCGGTATCCTTGTCGGGTCGCTTATTTTCGGACCTGTTGCCGACAGGTACGGGTACAAATTACTTCTGACAATCACCTGCATATTTCTTGCAGCCGGATTTGAGGGTGTTGCATTTTCTTCCTCGTCGGCACTGCTTAAGCTTTCAATATTTCTTATCGGATTATCAGGAGGAGTGCTTAACGGTGCTACCAATGCACTCGTTTCAGATATAAGCAATTCAGACCGGACGGCAAACATAAGCCTGCTGGGGGTGTTCTTTGGAATAGGAGCCCTGGGAATTCCCCTTATGCTGGGTTCTGCGGGGGAGAAGGCCGGATTTGAGGGGATAGTCTCATCAGTAGGGCTTGTTTCGCTTTTTGGTGCAATCATTTACGGATTAATAAAGCTGCCTCCTCCCAAAAATAAGGAGAAGATCCCCTTTTCACTGATAAAGGGATTTTTCAGTGACAGTGTGTTGCTGCTGATTACTTTTTATCTCTTCTTTCAGAGCAGTTTTGAAGGGTTGATGAACAACTGGACAACGAGTTACCTTTCTGATCATCTTTCTCTGTCGCAGCCAAAGGCGCTTCTGGGCCTTTCGCTTTTTGTGGGCGGAATGGTCTCGATGCGGCTTGTAACCGGGTTACTGATCCGTAACATGCCGCCTGCCAGGATGCTTGCCATTTCATTTTTCCTGCTGATAGCAGGTTTAGCGCTGTTAATTACAGGAAGAGCTGCAGCAGTGGCGCATACCGGATTTTTCCTGATCGGTACCGGACTTGCCAACGGATTTCCGGTAATGCTCGGCCTGGCAGGGGAGAGATATGAGAAACAGTCGGGGACCGCCTTCAGCTTTGTGCTTACCATTGCACTCCTGGGGAATATGATAATTAACTACATAATGGGAATCATTTCCGAGCATACCGGAATAGGCAACCTCGTGCTTGTGATTTCTTTTGAGACTCTGATTATGATACTTCTTGGATTAATGATATTTAAAAACTATAAAAAGAAAAGACTATGAAACTGGCGATGCAATGGCTTGAGAATGCAAGGGACGTGATGACACGTATTGAAGAAACCCAGGAAGAAAACATTACAAAGGCTGCCCTCCTGATGGCTGACACCATCCAGGCCGAACGATGGGTCCATACCTTCGGATGCGGTCATGCTACACTCCCGATTGAGGAAATGTACCCGAGGATAGGAGGGTTTGTAGGATTTCATCCCATGATCGAGCTCCCTCTTACTTTTTTTACAAGGATCACAGGCGAAATGGGAGTTCACCAGTTTGTATTCCTTGAACGTGTTGAGGGCTACGGAAGGGAGATCATGAAAGGGTATGATTTCGACAAGAGGGATATAATGTGGCTTTTCAGTCATTCAGGAATAAACAATGTCAATATCGACATTGCCATCGAAGCAAGGAAGAGAGGAATGAAGGTTATTGTTTACGGTTCGGCTGCGGCAGCTAAGGGAAAGAAGACCAGGCACTCGAGCGGAAAGACGATCTTCGACCTGGCCGATGTTGTTGTCGATACCTGCGCCCCCATCGAGGATGCTTCTGTTCCGCTGATGAACCACCCCGACAAGATTGGCCCGGTATCAACAATGGCATTTGTAACCTGTGTATGGATGACGATTACTACAGTTGCCGAAATTCTGGCCGAAAGAGGAGTAAAACTTTTCATTCATCCTTCACACAATGTTGCCGGCGATGGAAAAGAAAGGGAAAGGCTGGATGAGGCTCTTGCCGAATACAAAAGACGAATTGCCGGGGTTTAAATCCCGGATTATTGACCGGAAGGAATTTTTGCCTGGTGGATGACAGCCTGGGGGAATGGTATTTCAATTCCTTCCTTATCAAAAGCTATTTTGAGCCTTTTCCTTAGTTCCCCAGCAATTTCCCATTGTTTAAGAGGTTTGGTATCTCCAAGGATCTTTATAATAATAGCAGACTGGTCGAATCGTTGCACCCTCAGAAATTTCGGAGGAGAAATTATTGATTCACGAAAAACGGGATCTTCGGCAAGTTCCGTTCCTGTCCTGTTGATCACCCTGATCAGATGTTCAAGGTCGGTATCGTATGCAATTCCGATTTCGATATTTACCCTTGCAAAGTCTTTTGAAAGATTCGAAACAAGGACAATGGATCCGTGATTTATATGGTGAACAGTGCCGTCCATGTCCCTTAAGGTGGTCTTTCTCAAAGTTATGTCCTGAACCACCCCTTCAGTGCCGTCTATCTTCACAACATCACCTATCCTGTACTGGTTTTCGAGTATCATAAACAAGCCTGTGATAACATCTTTTATAAGGTATTGTCCGCCAAATCCGACAGCCACGCCTACTATCCCGGCTCCGGCAAGTATCGGTCCGATTTTAAGGCCGAATTCCTGAAGGATCATTAGCAAAGCCAGTACTATGAGGATAACTCTGAGAGCGCCTTTGAAAATGTGTATCAGAGTATTCTCGCGTTTCTGTTCGGCTTCGACCGACATATTTTCGTCGCGGACAACTGCGATCCTGACGGTTCTGACAATTATCCTTCCGATGATTATATTAAGCAGGTATGCCAGAACTGCAATAAAAACTATTTTGATTCCGTGATCAAGAAGCCAGGGGATCAGATTATCAACCCATTTGGTAATATTTTCATGCATATCAGGTAGAGAGTTTACTTGAATTTTACGGCCTGCAATTTAGCAAAAATCCTTCACTGCTGCCTGATCTCTCAGTTACACTGTCGGGCAGAAAATCCCCGGCCGGATGAATGATTTTATTTAATCGCCTTTCGCTTCAGAGCGTTGAAGAGTATGAGATAGATGAGGAACGGAAGGTAAAGGTTGGCGACTACAACAGCCATGAACGCGGCTCCGTAGAAGAAAAGGACAGAAAATCCAAAGATCGCACTGTTGATTATCACCGTGTATTTTATTGCTTTGGCCCTGACTTCCTTCACGGCATCGGTCTCCTCTTTTTCCTGCGACATAGCCAGAAGAAAGCAGCCGGCCAGAAGGAGCAGCATGGTAAGTTCATCGGCGAAGTTAGTGCTGAAGGAAGTGAAAGTTTTGGTTTTCAGATAGGAAGAGATTACGGCAAAAACAGGAATTTCGAACCTGAATTTGAAACCGGCGTACAGTATTGCCATTATTATACCACCGGCCAGAAGCAAGTATCCTGGGATCCTGAATTTATGGGAAAAAAGCATATTGTTTTTTTCAGAGCTCACCACCTTGATATTTTATCATTTCCCCAGAACATAAGACTTGTCAGCAGACCGAATCTTCTTCTTTCTTCACGGGGCATTTTTGAGTACAATTCATCGGCGACAGCCTTCCAATTCTCTGCGATAGGCCTTGTTTTAGCCACCAGTTCCTCAGGGCTTTCGGGATGACTCAGGTGAGTTGACCTTACATTCCCGTCTTTTGTGATATGCAGAAGCGCTTCAGGTGCATCGAAGAAAGGGCAGGGGCGAAGGAAATTTTCCGAAAATGGTTTATGGCCCCGGAATTTTTTGAAGAAAGGTGAACGAAGGGCATCCAGCAGCGACATCTCGTTTATGTTGGAGTCGGAATAATGGCAGAAAGCACATGGTTCCAGATCTCCGTTCGAGTTGATATGGGCAAAATCGTTGCTGGCAGCCACACAGCCAATCGATTTGTGTCCTGAGTTCGGGAAATCGATTATGGTAAACTTCTTCCTTCTCTGGTAGTTTTCTATTTTTTCCTTTACATACGCTCTTTGTTCGGCGGTGCAGCAGAGAGAAGTA
The DNA here is from genome assembly GCA_022709665.1 of Bacteroidota bacterium. Lineage (GTDB taxonomy): Bacteria > Bacteroidota > Bacteroidia > Bacteroidales > VadinHA17 > LD21. The sequence continues at coordinate 15,846 of JAKLIJ010000007.1, read as the reverse complement.
TCAGCATCGCTTCCGATAGGGAGGTAAGTGAACATCCATCCGAACCAGGCTCCCTTTTCCATAAGGAAATCGAGAAATTCATCGCTGGTGACTGTCAGATAGTTTTTTGAATGGTAACAAATTGAGAATCCGAATCCGATATCCTTTTTCTTCAGGAGGTCCATGGCAGCAATAACCTTGTCGTAGGTTCCGGAACCGCGTCTCATGTCGGTTTCTTCTCTGAAACCCTCGATGCTCAGGTAGAGATTGAGGTTTCCCAGTCTTGCCATCTCATCAGCAAAAGGCTCATCTACAAGGGTTCCGTTTGTGAAAAGTCCATAGGTAAGTCCCGAATGCTTTTTGCACAGTTTCAGGATGTCATTTTTTCTCATAAGCGGCTCACCGCCTGTCATGAGTATTTCAAACACCCCCATCTTTTTTGCATCTGTCAGTATCTCGTCGAGTTTCTCGTACGACAGATTTATGTTCCTGCTGTAGTCGGCAGCCCAGCATCCCTTGCATTTCAGGTTGCAGGCGCTAGTAGGATCGATCATCAGCAGGCGGGGAAGGACCGTTTTGTACTTCCTGTTCAGGTAAAGCCTCTTCGGGATATAAAAGAGACCGTCGATTGTCAGAAAATCGAAAAGATTCTTAACCTCAAAATAGCGGTAAAGCTTATATATAAAATTCTTATGATGAGGATATTCGGGGATCTCTTTCCTTACTCCCCCGATATGCAGATACTTCATCGGAACGTCAATTTGTTACCATTTACCCATGAAGGGATGATCAGTCGTTTTCGGTACTGGAGTAAACAGGGAATTTTGCCGTAGAATTGTCATCAAAGGTGAATTCAATACCTACCAGTCCGAAGCGGTGGTTTGCATAATAAACCGTTTTCTTGACCCCGAATTTGTTTGTATTCTCTTCAACCTGAATCACTTTGATGTTCATTCCTCCCCAGAAGTAGTCATTGTCGGTCGACTTGGCTGTGACTGTTCTGGTTTTTCCTCCGTTAATATCATAGCTGTCGCCGACATTTGAATCATATTTGACTATAACGCCAGGTTCCAGTCCGTTTATGCTCTCGATTCCTTCGGAAGTTATTCTGAATTCCACATCCGTTATGGTAACATTATCTCCGTTTACGGTTGTCTGAGGATGATTCTGGAGGATACTCTTTATTGTGCTGTTGGTAATTACTGCTGTACCTGAAAATGATGATACCCCGTTTTCAAGCGAAACAACTTCCGCCTGAATGGAACTTACACCGGCAACCGACCCAAATGATGATGAGATGGTCTCTCCAACCTCACCCATTGGTGATTGCGTGCCGCCAAGAGTATCCGTTTTTTCTTTTTTACAGGCAGAGAAAGCAATTGAAATTGCCAGAACAGAGAAAAAGAGTCTTTTTTTCATAAAGAGCAGTTTTAAAGGTTAATGTACAATGGCTAAAAATATTTGTAATAACATTACAAACGCAGCGAATTTGACAAAACGTATATTTTTTATGATTGTTTAACAAATGAATGACAAAAGCCCTGCCGGTTTCAGGGCTTTACTTCTCATTATCAACACAAAAGGGAGTTCCTACCAGCCCGGTGTAAAGTTAAGGCCGAACTGGATATTTTTGAATCCGCCGTTCTGAAGGGGGGCTGCGACATAGGGTTCCAGAATAAGATAACCCAGCAGGTTGATTCTTACCGAGGCTCCGGTGCTTATGAGCGGAGAGCTTTCAGGCGTTTCTTCAGGCAGGTCCTGAACAAGATTCATATTTACGGTTTCAGGCCTGAGGTTCATTGTTACGTTTGTTCCTTCACTCCAGGCCAGTCCTGCATCGACAAATAAATTGATATCTGTCAGAAAGAATTTCGATTTGATAAGTGCGAGCCTTTCGGGTCCCGAGAATGGAATTCTGAGTTCGGCATTTCCAACCACTATTCTTGTTCCGGAGAGCCACGATACATTGAACCTGTTTTCTTCAGCTTCACCCCGGTTGTATCTTACATTCTCGTAACCTCTTACCAGCCATGGGTATCCAAGGTAGAATGGCGTTATCACCCCGTTTTCCGCATCCTTTCCGTACATTCCATAGTTGTAAAGCCTCAATGCAATGGTAAGAGGCCTTGCATAGAAGTATTTCCTGAAGTCGGCAAGGGTTGTAAAGATATCTGCTGCGCCAAAATATTTCTCGAGTTGAAGCCGCGCCCTGTGTCCCTGCATGGGTGCAGTCATGCCGAAATAGGAATTGTCTTCCACATAGGCCAGGGATATCTGCTGGAAGTTGTCGCCCTTTGGTGCATCAAGTTTTTCCTTGTGTCCGCCTATAGGGATTTCCTCCATGGTGTAATAGTAGTTGTACCTGTCGATCCTGTAATAATACCAGGATGATGAAGCCTGCGATTCAAACCTCCTGGTCTGCGAGAGAGGCCAGGAAGCGAAGACAGAAATATTGTCCTCGAACATTCTGATGTAGTCTACCATGAAATTGTAAACCGGCAGTTCAGTTTCATCATACATGATGGTATCGAGGACCAGGCTCATTCCTCCGGTAAGGTAAGGCACGTGTGAGACGGCTCCTCCCCATTTGAGCTTACCTTTCTGGTTGATGAATGCTGCCTGTCCGCCGAAGTCGTAAATCTCCCCGTTGAGGTTGAGTGATGTAAAGAGCTGATTATTGCCTACCATATCGCTGAAGAGGGCATTTACGCTTCCTGACATTCCATTTCTGTACATCCCGGTTGACACGCCTATTCCTCCGGAGTTTGAAATATAATCGAGTTTAAAGCGTGATTTATATGGTATTGTCTTTAATGAATCAGCCTTCAGCACAGGCATGTCTGCCCTGTTGAAAAGGGCTTTGTCAACAATATTCGCTTTAGAATGCTTCAGGGGCGGCAGTGTGGCAGCGCTCATGTCAAAAAAGTTTCGGTCGACCACGGTCTTGTTGAACTGGCTTTCCTCTGCTGTCCATATCTCGTAATCGTTTCTCCTGTAATAGTTGTAAGCTATCAGTTTTCCTCCCAGGGGAACGCTGAGGGCGGGGGAATATGCTGTTATTCCGCTGATCCCCCTTGGGTAGTCGGTGAGCCTGTAGACAAGTCTGGATTCAAATTCGTATTTGTAAAGATTTCTGAACCCGTCAGCATCTGATAGAAAGAAGATCCCGCTTCCGTCGGAAGAAAATTGCGGATTAAGGTTGAAGGCATCCCCGAAGAGGTCGATGACTTCTGTAGTTTTCTTTCTCAGGTCGAAAACTGCTATGTCGAAGCTGAATTTCTTTTTACCTGAAACATCATTAATCCTTTCCTGTGAGTAAACTATTAAGTTGCCATCGGGCGACCATGAGGGATGAAGGTTTGAGGTGAAATCGGAAGTAAGCTTTTCAGTTTCAAAGGTATTCAGATCGAAAAGATAGAGGTCGCTTATTCCGTCGACCGATCCTGTGACCACTATTTTTTCTCCGCTGGGCGACCAGGAGGGATTTGAGAAAGACTGTACGCCGGGAATCCGGTATTCCCTTGTAATTTTTGATCTGGCTACATCGAGAATTGCAAGTTTATTCACTCCCTTCGTGAAAACGACAAATGCGAATTTCTTTCCGTCGGGCGACCATGTGCCGGCAGATTCTATGAAGTTGAAATCATCTATTTCATTATCCCTGATAACGCTCGACAGTTTCTTTATTATTTTGCCCGTACTAGCATCAGCCAGAAAAAGATCGAGGGTGAAAAGGTCCTTTTCGCTGAAAAAAGCCAGGTATTTCCCATCGGGGCTGATGGAAGGTGAAATATTTGTTTCACCGGCATTGGCTCTGGATACAACCATTCTTCCTGCAAGATTGTCGCTTTTGCCCTCGAGGTATTTTTTATAATGTTCCTCTGTGGCAAGCCTCCACAATGCCGACAGGTTGTTCTCTTCTAATCCCAGGATTTCTTTCGAAGCTTCATTGAATCCCAGTTCACCTGTTTTTTTAAGAAGCGGGATTATTATGGTATCGCCCCAGGTCTTTCCTGCCATTGCCCAGAACGACTGGCCGTAGCGGTAGGGGAAATACCTTGAATCAGTTGAAAGCTTTTTGATTGTGGGGAAATCGTTGCTCAGTATCGCATCTCTCATCCACATTGAGGTATGGGGGTCGACGCTTCCTATGGAAAAATATTCTGCCATTCCTTCTATCATCCACAGGGGGACGTTATTCAGGGAAAGCTTCCTCATTGTGTCGGGATTGAGGAAAAGATTGTACTGGAAAGCATGTACCAGTTCATGACCCAGGGTATGATCGGTCTGGGCCAGAGATGAAGCGACAGGCATGATAACCCGGTTTTTGAGACTTTCAGTAACGCCTCCCGTTCCGGTTCCTATAAGGCTGCTTATTGTGTTTGTCTGCTGGAAATCTGCATGTGTGCTATAGAATATGACAGGATTCCTTGTCATAAATGTGTCTCTGAAAATGGCCTGGTGCATCTGGTGCCAGTTCTCGCTCCATTGGGATATGGACTTTACCAGTGAATCATTCTTCAGGTAATGGTAGAGTTCAAAATTTGGTGTCCGGACCACATCGAATTCAAACTTCCGGTAACCGGGTTTGTTCCTTCCGAAGTACTGAGCTTCCGCAACAAGTCCCGGAAGAATTACCCATGCCAGAAATAGCAAAGCGGGTCTTAAAAGTTTCCCGCTGAATGGACCTTTATGTTCAGATAGTGAATCCATAGCTGATATATTTTAATGCAACCGGAATGTGCCTGTTTACTTATCTTATTCAAGGTGTTAACATGTACAATGACAATGTTGCGACTTCAAAAACTATACCATTCTGACACCATGGGGCGGGTCATGAATCCATCAATCGTCCTGTAAATTTAACAATGAAGAGGAACAATCTGAAAATTCAGATGGTTTTTTTCAGATGAGACAGTAGCAAGCTGCATATGGCAGCTTGTCGGAGTATATGTCTTATAGGTTACAACCGGCAGTTGCTACAACCGGGTCCGTTAATGATGATCCCGGACCTGATTGACGGGGCGGGATAATTCAGCCCCTGGTTATTTCTTCCTTGTCAGGATCCCAGTACATCGTCCGGCCTTCAAGCCAGGCTCTTGTTCCCATGTGGGCTGTCATTGCCTCCTGGAATGCCTGATCGATATTGCAGGTCGGAGTCTGGTTCTGCCGTATGCACTCAAGCCATTCCCTCATGTGAAGATGAGTAGTGTCATACCTCTTTCCGTCGACGTAAGTGTAAAGCAGTCCCCGCTGGGCAAAGTAGAGTTCTGTGGCTGATGTCACTGCATCGACCTTGCTCTGTCCGGGAACATAGGTAAAGAATGGTGCATCGGTCGGAATAACTCCTTGTTTAATTTTTTCGGCATACCTGTCGGAGTTTCTGTCGGCTGTTATCTGGAGGATGTTGGAAACCTCCATGGATGCATCATGGCCCATAAAGACTTTTCCTCTGTTACGTGAACTGGCCAGGGTAGCGCTATAGAGCATAGTGAGGTTTTTTGAAGGCCATTCAAAAGTTGTCTGAAGAACGTCCGGAACTGTCCGTCCGTCCTTAAAGAAGTAGACTCCTCCCGAAGACGTGGCCGAATCCGGGATCCCAAGATGCATTATCTGGTTGGCGGCGTCATATTCGTGTGTCAGAAGGTCTCCCGACAATCCTGTACTGTAGTCCCACCAGCAGCGCCAGCGGAAAAACCTCTCAAGGCTGAATTTGCTTCTTTCATCAGGGCCGACGTATTTTTCCAGTCCGAATGATTTCATATAGTCGAGGTATTCGGCTATCCTCTCAGGTTCGCCTTCAAACTGTTTCCAGTCGATGGTCTGCGGATTGGAACCCTCAATAATATCATAAACCCAGGCGCCGTTGGGGGTGTTCCTGTTTGTACAGACTTCTATCAGGTTGACATGCCCCAGCAGTCCGTTCCCGATTATCTCTTCCGCTTTCTGGTAGCAGGCAGTCTGGCGTCCCTGGTGCCCAAGCTGAAATACTATTCCTGTATCCTTAACAGCCTGTCGAACCATGTAGGTCTCAGGTACCGTCCAGGTCATCGGTTTTTCACAGTAGACATGTTTACCTGCCCTGGCGGCATCGATAGTCATTGTGCCGTGCCAGTGGTCGGGAGAAGCGATAACAATTGCATCTATATCGTCGGCAGCCAGCATCTCCCTGTAGTTCCTGTATCGTTTGGGCGCCGGACCGAACTTTCCGTCTGTTCCCTCCTTGTTAATATTGGAGCTGGCGAGCCGGGCTGCTTCGCCATAATTGTCGAAAATGTCGCACACTCCGTTTACCACAACATTCAGGTCATCCTGTTCAAGGAAAACGTCGAGCCGGGTATCATCGGGATTATCCTGCTTTGCCTTGATAAGAGTGTCCATATATGATGGTTCAGCAAATCCAAGGGCCCTCATAAGCTGTTTACCCCTTATGCCGAAGCCAATAACTCCAAGGCGGATTTGCTTCCCCCCTTCGGCAGGTTTCAGGAAAACAGCATTTTTATTGCTTATCTGGAAGACATCTGAAATATCCCTGTCGAGGAAGGCGGTCTTTCTGGTTTTTACCAGACCATAAGCCACTGCTCCCAGAAGAGGGACTGTGGCAAGAGTTTTTATAACATCACGGCGGCCTATCTTTGAAGCCTTACCTGTATTTTTTTTGTCGTCTGAAGCCATATCCGAATTATCTTTTTCCGTTATTATATGACGAATTTTCTGAAACTCTCCGGCAGCACCCTGAAAAGCCACCTGTCGATGCCGATTACCCTTGCAGCAGGAAAGACAAAGAGGAGACCAAGTCCGGCAAATTCTATCAGATTCTTATCTATCAGAAAGTAAGTTCCCTCAAAAGGCATCATGTATTCAACTCCGATAAATGAAGGATGCGACATTGTGTAGAGCAGGAGCAATACCATTCCTCCGATGCATGCCAGCCGTGTAAAACAACCAATAAACAATCCCAGTCCCACAAGAACAAGACCCCATTCATTGAGGAAATCAACATATCTCATCAGTCCTTCGTTTCCTGCCATATTTATAAACATAGAACTGAATGGTCCTTGGGAATCAAGCAGATAGCTTTTAGCGGTCCAGTTTGGATTCAGTACCTTGACCATTCCCTCAAAGAGGATGTTCCATCCGATGAACAGGCGAAGAATCACCAGCCAGGTAAGCTGCGCCTTAGTGTAATTGTTTTCCATAAAGCTGAGTTTTCTTGTATTGTTGAGAAAGTTTAACTGGAATTTAAAAGGTCATAAATTTAATAGTTTCCTATTCTGATAATACGATTTTGTTAAAAATATTCTGAATAATTTAAAATATTTAACTCAATTTAAGTTTTCGGGTTGCAGATTATTAAAACCAGCGAAACGATATGCGCTGGTTTCAGGTTTAGTTTCAGGGTTGATGGTTGGTTGTCAGTCTCATTTTGCCGTCTCCGGGTCGCTTCGTCCCTCCGTCTCTCGGTCTCCCCTTCTCCCTTTCTCCCCTTCTTTCTTCCGTCTTCGGTCCTCCGTCTTCCGTCTTCTTCAAAAACCATATCGTTTCAGGTAAAAAACTTATTGTTATTCATATGTTTTCTTATTGTTTCGGGGCAAATATTTATTGTTTTTTTTAGATTTGTAGTATATACGCTCGATCCAATCCTCAAACCATGAAGGCGTTAATGCGTTTTTGCTGCGTACCGCACACCGAGTGCCGCTTACCGTTTCACCAGAAACCAGTAACCCGCAACCTGAAACTGACAGACTTTTTTACAACACTAAACATAACTCCAATGCGCAATTGTTTATTTACCCTCCTCATCCTGCTGTCGTACAGTGCAGCAGCCCAGGTTGCCGCCCCGAAATACAGGGAACCTGTAACATTCACCACTCAGCAGGATCATCAGAATATGATGGACCAGCTTGGCATAACAGAACTCAGGCCCGGTCCCAGCGGGAATGAATCCGCGCCTGATCATGCTAATTATGATGAGTCAAAGGCTGATCCTTATCCGGTTCTTCCGGATGTTCTTACATTGAAGAACGGCAAAAAAATTTCTTCTCCTGAACAATGGTGGGGCCAGAGGAGGCCCGAGATCGTTGAGGACTTTGAAAGGGAGGTTTATGGCCGGCTTCCGGAGAAAACCCCGGCAGTTACCTGGAAGGTTCAGATACAGGAGAGGGAATATGTGGGCATGACACCGGTGATTGCAAAACAGCTGGTGGGCCATGTGGACAATTCTGCATATCCGTTTATTGATGTGAATATAAAAATGACCCTTGTCACGCCCGCCAATGCGAAGGGTCCGGTTCCGGTGCTTATGATGTTCGGTTTTGCATCACTGCCGTCTCCGGTTCAGCCTGATCCCGACGACCTGGCAAAGCTTAACGAAGCTTTCAGGGCCCTTCTCGGGCGGGATCCGGAAATAAAAGCTATTCTTGACAAATACCCAGCTTATACACCGATGGTCCGTGCAACGCCAATGTTTGGAGGATTCGGAGCCCCTGGCGGAGAAATACCTTCAAACCAGCAGATCCTTGCAGCCGGCTGGGGCTATGCCACGATCGATCCGTCAAGCATACAGGCCGACAATGGAGCCGGCCTGACACGGGGGATAATAGGTCTGGTCAACAAAGGTCAGCCCAGGAAGCCCGACGACTGGGGTTCTCTGAGGGCCTGGGCCTGGGGAGCAGCCAGGGGACTGGATTACCTCGAAACTGATCCGTCCGTCGATTCAAAGAGGGTTGGCATAGAAGGAGTATCACGCTATGGGAAAGCAGCACTGGTTACAATGGCTTTTGAACCTCGCTTTGCGATGGTTCTTGTCGGATCATCGGGTAAAGGGGGAGCAACACTTCACCGCAGGGTATTCGGAGAAGCTGTCGAAAACCTAACGGCGTCGGGAGAGTACCACTGGATGGCAGGGAATTATCTTAAGTACGGAGCAGAGAAGGGAGCATACGGATCGATGAATGCAGGCCGTCTGCCGGTCGATTCGCACATGCTTCTTGCCATGTGTGCACCGAGGCTGGTTTTTATAAGCTATGGCATACCTGAGAAAGGTGATGCGAAATGGCTCGATCAGAAGGGAAGCTATATGGCTGCGGTTGCCGCGGGACCTGTATTCAGATTTCTCGGAGCAAAGGATCTCGGTGTTTCAGATTATTATATGAAGGAAGCTATGCCGCCTGTGCTGACTGGTTTGCTCGACGGTGATCTTGCCTGGCGTCAGCACGATGGAGGACATACCGACACACCCAATATGACACACTTTATTAACTGGGCCTTAAACAGGTTTAAATGACATATGCCGGAAGACATACGGTATCAGTCATATCGGTTCTTGCACTTATCCTGTGCGTCGCCTGCAGGAATGAAAAGATAACGCTTACATACATAGCCAATTGCGGGTTCATTATAGAGAGTGCAGACAATAAGATCATTGTGGATGGTCTTTTCAGATTCGGGCACAACCGTTATCAGACACCCGACACCGGTGTCATCAGGATGATTACATCAGGAGGGGAGCCATTTCAGGGCATCGACCTGATTCTTGTCACTCACACTCATGTCGACCACTTTGACAGGCGCCTGGTGACTGCCTGCATGGAGAACAATCCCGGAGCGGCGCTGATCTGTCCGTCTCAGGCTGTCGACAGCCTGAGGGTCGACTCCCTGTCATTCCTGAAGATAATGGACAGGATAATTCAATGCAATCCGGATCCTGATACATCGCAATGTATAAGGCATGGAGAACTGGAAATCCATGCCTGCAGATTTCCACATACGGGAGGTGAGAGATTTGCAGATACCGAACATCTGGCATTCCTTATTTCAGGGAAGAGCGGAACGGTTTTTCATTCGGGCGACATTGATCCTTACAAGACCGGAGATTACAGTGGAATAAGGATATATGAACATAATCCGGATATCGGTCTGCTTAACGAGGACTATTCAAAGCCGGAGAATGCAGGTCTTGCAGCGGAATTTATAAATGCCCGGAATAATGTCGCTATGCATCTGCCGGAGTCACAAAATGCAGTCTGGGCTGACACAGTCAGGAAGAACCCGCATTTGTTCAGGAATCCTTTCATTTTTACCCGCAGCCTGGAAAAGAAGAGCTTTTAGCAAAGGTCTGATGTAATACCCTCAGTTTTAGCTACGTTGCCGTCAGTTTTAACTGTGTTGCCGTCAGTTTTAACTGACGGAAAGCATAGTCATCTGCCGGTTTCCCTGACTTCAGTCCCATAATAACAGGATAATAAGTCAGAATTTTCCTGGAACAAATTTCTGTACAGATTACCGGACCTCAAAAAAATGCATCCGATTTCCGTTTTTTTCCCTGATTCGATTAAAATAAAGTTTGTGAATTGTCCATTTCATTCATTACGCTCAGGGTTATAGCTCAGAATTACAATAGGTTAATAAATCATAATGTTATTTAAAAAATATTAAAAAAAGTTAACGTATTTTTTACGCTAAGTTTGGATATTTAAAATATTCATTATACCTTACAGGTAGCATTTTAATATGCTTTTTAACCTGAGATCTTTTGCCTGAGAAATAGAATTGTTTAACTTCTAAATTAACCTGAGCTGCCTATGAGAAATAAACCTTATGCTTCCCCGGATTGACTAACCTGATTTATTGTTATTTTACTGCAACCGATTGCAGAAAATAAATGCATGAATGAAACATTAAAAACTTTGTAGCAGGATCCGCATGTGCTTCAGGCGCTGCAAAAAAGCAGGGTTTTCCGGCCATGTGGATTTCATGACTGCCGACAGGCAGTCAGGCGATCTTTAAAACCAAAATTATTAACACATGAAAAAAACTAGACCTTTTTTACTGTCAGGATCTGATTCCTGCCGTGTAAAACCAGGCAGAATTTTAAGATTCTGGGCTTTTCTTTTTTCCTTGGTTTTTTTCGTTTTTTTCCGCTTTGATGCCGTTGCGCAGGATTCTTACACGTCTTCATTGACAGGATCTTATGCAATTTCTGGCTTTTCGGCCTGGCAGGATGATGCCGGCCTGATTAACAGTCAGCGGAGAATAACCGGAACTGTCAGGGACGAGTTGGGCGATCCTTTGATAGGAGCCACCGTACAGGTTGTTGGCACTACTTCAGGTGCCCTGACCGATGGAGACGGCAAATTCACAATTGACATCCCCAATGAGAATGTGATGATCATGATCTCATTTGTGGGTTACATAACGCAGCAGGTATCTGTTGCCGGGAAGACTACCATTGATATTGTCCTAAGCTCGACTCTGGCGAGCCTTGATGAGGTTGTTGTGGTAGGCTATGGTACCCAGAAGCGTACCACTATGACAGGTTCGGTGAGTGTTGTAAAAGGAGATGAGGTTTCGAAGGTTCCTGTTTCGAACATAACGAATGCCATGGCAGGGAAGCTTGCAGGTGTCCTTACCAGGCAGGCTGGCGGCCAGCCTGGCGCCGACAATGCCGAGATCTTTGTAAGAGGTGTTGCCACTACGGGTTCAGGGGCTCCGCTTGTTGTTATCGACGGGATTATAAGAAGCCGTTCGGAGTACAATGCCGGGCTTGGCAGGTATGAGCTTGTAAGTAACCTTAACCAGCTCGATCCCTCGACCATCGAATCTGTAACAGTGCTCAAGGATGCAGCAGCAGTTGCTCCCTATGGGATGGCGGCAGCCAACGGTGTTATCCTTATTACGACCAAAAAGGGGCAGGAAGGATTACCAACCCTCACCTTCAATACCTACTATGGTGTTCAGCAGCCGACTTACTATCCTGATCTTCTGAATGCTGTTGATTACATGAAGCTTCGTAATGAGGGCGTTTTAAACGATAACCCGAATAACCCTCTTACCTTTCCTCTGGAGACTATTAACAACTATGCTTCGCTCAACGCGTCTGATCCCGACAAGTATCCTTCGAGCAACACAAAAGACCTCGTCAATCTGTCCATCCCGATTCAGAAATATGATATTTCGGTCAGCGGTGGTTCGCAGAAGATGAAGTATTTTGCAGGAGCGGGCTATTATGGTCAGAAAGGTCTCTTTGAAAAAGTTAACTACAACAGATTCAATGTAAATCTTAATCTGGACGCCAATGTGACCAATACGACCAAGATGTCTCTCTCAATCATCGGATCACATGAGCGTACGAATGACCTTGACGTTGCATCATCGGCAGCCCAGCTTTTCAGGAGCGGATACAAGTTCATTCCCACTGAGGCCATTTACTACTCGAACGGGCTTTGGGGACAGTTTGCGGGCAACTCGCCCGTGGCCGTGCTCGAAGGCGACGGATATGAACACATTGATGCCAATACCATTTTGACAGCTCTCTCGATTGAACAGCAGATCAAGTGGATAAAAGGCCTGAGCGTTAAGGGGACATTCAGTTACGATACCAAACTCGATTATCAGAAGGGATGGCATACACCTTTTTATTATTATGCAATCAACCTGAATGACACGCCATACTCCTTTGCCCAGCAGATTTCCACGCAGGAAGGAAACGTTCCGGCTTACACTTATCTGGAGCAGAGGGACTCGAGGCGCAGGAACTATACCTACCAGGGATTCATCAATTACGCCAGGGTTTTTGGCCAGCATGAGGTGACAGGTCTTATTGTTGCAGAAGCAAGGAACAATGATTATGATTTTCTCTACGCCCGCAGGAATAATTTCGCTGTCGGCATTGATGAACTCGACCTCGGAAGTTCGAGCAAAAATGATTATGACAATGGAGGATCATCATCTGTGGGTGCACAGATGGGATATGTCTACAGGGTAGGATGGACCTATGCCAACAAATATATTGCTGAAGCATCGGGACGCTACGACGGTCACTATTATTTTGCCCCGGGTAAGAGATGGGGTTATTTCCCTGCTTTTTCCATAGGATGGAGGATTTCGGAAGAGAGTTTCATGCAGGGTCTTCAATGGCTGGATAACCTGAAGCTGAGAGCATCATGGGGTAAATCGGGCAACCTTGCCGGAAATCCCTATCAGTACCTTTCAGGGTATACGCTTGCAGGCAACGGTTATGCTTTCGGATCAGGGACAATGGTTCAGGAAGCATATGTCACCACAGAAAACAACCCGGTTATAACATGGGAGATATCTCAGAAGAGTGATCTGGGCTTTGAAGCATCGCTGTGGGAAAGCCTTCTGCTCATTGAAGCCGACCTGTTCTATGAAAAGAGGAGCGGAATGCTTCTCAGTCCTTCAATCACGGTCCCGTATGAATACGGATTGAACCTTGCGCAGGAGAATGCCGGAAAGATGGACAATTATGGGTTTGAACTTCAGCTGGGTACAAGACGGTCTTTACAGAGCGGGCTCAATTTTAACGTCATGGGCAACATCAGTATTGCAAGGAACAAGATGGTGGAAACGTTTGAAACAGCAGCCACCTACGATAATCCGAACCGCAGGAGAACAGGACGGCCTTACGGAACTGTCTTCGGATACCAGGATCTTGGTCTGTTCAGTACTTCCGAGGACAAGAACAGCGACGGTATCATAAATGCTGACGACGGCTACAACATTGCCCAGTGGGGAACCCTTCATCCAGGTGACATCAAGTATAAGGATATCAGCGGACCCGAAGGTACTCCCGACGGCAAGATCGACAGCAATGATGAAGTTGTGATAGGTGATCCGGAATACTATCCGCTTATGACTTTCGGCCTCAATGCAAATGCTGCCTACAAGGGATTTGACCTCAGCCTGTTCTTCCAGGGATCAGGAATGTCTTCCTATTCATTTCATGACAACTTCCAGGTGATCCCCTTCTTTAACAACAACAGCAATGCTGCATATGAGTTCTACAATAATCACTGGACCAAGGATAACCAGGATGCAAAGTACCCGATTGCCAATTCAAGTCCTACTGCCAACAACACCCAGAGAAGTACTTTCTGGCAGTGGAACACTTCCTACCTGAGGCTCAAGAATGCCCAGCTGGGGTACACGCTTCCTGCATCGGTTATGCGGACTCTTAAGATCCAGAGCATAAGGATTTATGTTGCAAGTCAGAACGCACTTACTTTCAGCAAGCTCAAATTTGTGGATCCGGAAGCTCTTAACAGTGTTGGTTATCCCAATATGAGAACTTTCACCGTTGGTGCAAATGTAACCTTCTAACTGATTTAAAACTAATTACTATGATAAAATTTAATTTAATCAGGAACATTGCATTCATAGGCTTGATCCTTTTCAGTGTGGCCTCCTGCGATCAGGAAGATTACCTGGAAACTGTTGACAAATCGAGGCTTACTGATGCTACCATGTGGGCGAGCGAGGGAAATGCTGACATCTACCTGAATGACTGTTACAGTGAGCTGCCTCAAAAATCTAACCAGCCTGACAATCTTGACAATTTCACTGATGACAATGATGCCGGTTACTACTATACATCCTGGAACTGGAAAAAAGGAATTGTTGAAAAATCAGGCGGAGCCAATACATCAGTATGGTTTGGCACAGGCGGGCCCGACCAGTATGAAGGATGGGGTACTCTATATACAAAAGTCAGAAAGATCAACAACTTTATTCAGAAGATCACTGAAAACAAAGCCAACTTTTCTGATGACTGGTATAATAAAAGGATGGACGAGGCACGTTTCCTCAGAGCTTATTTCTACAGCGAACAGTTCGTTAAACTGGGAGGACTTGTAATTCTTAGTGAACCTCAGGACAGGTTGACCATGGATGAATCGGAGATGCTTCTTCCAAGGAGCACTTTCGAGCAGACTCTTAAATATATGGTCGATGAACTGACCCTGGTTATCAATAACGGTTACCTTCCTGTGAAGTACAACAACGGCAATGCTAATGCCGGTCGCGCAACTCTGGGGGCTGCCTCAATGCTAAAGGGATGGCTTCAGCTGTTTGCAGCAAGCCCTGCATATAACTCAGCTTCCCCGGCTGTGCCCAACGAAGCAGGCAACAAGGACATGCAGAGTTTTGCAAGCCCCGATCCTGCAAGATGGGCCGCGGCAGCTGCCACCTTCAAGCACTTCATCGACACCTGGGGTCACAAGGGTTCAGCCGACTACAAGCTTTTCAGTCCCATGACTGCTTTCTGGTATGAGGCAAACGAGTACAATTCAGAGGTTATCTGGGACAGGCAGCAAGTCGCCACAACCATGGCCAATACCTTTGACACCTATGGAGGACCGGTATGGATCCATGGAACCTATTACACCTGGGGCAATTATTGTCCGACACAGGAGCTTGTTGATGTCTACCAGATGGCAAACGGCCTTGATATTAACGATCCATTGTCAGGCTACAATCCTCAGAATCCCTATGTCGGACGTGAAAAGAGGTTCTACGACTTTATCGTGCACGACGGGGCAACATACAAACAGGACTGGATGTCGACCCCTGATATCATCTATACAAGGGTCGATAAGGTCAATCCTTCAAAAAACCAGATCGACCGCGGAAGTGATGACGTCGGGAACACCGGTTACTATTTCAAGAAAAGGCTCGACAACCTTCACCCGAGGGGTGGCAACATGTGCGGCATGAACCATGTGTATTACCGTTATGCCGAAGTACTTCTTGGCTATGCCGAAGCACAGAATGAAGCCGTCGGACCCGATGCATCGGTTTATGAAGCCATAAATGCCGTCAGGACAAGACCGGGAACCGATCTTCCCGTGCTGGCTGAAGGAATGTCACAGGACCAGATGCGCGAGGCAATACGCCGCGAACGGCGCATTGAGTTTGCATATGAGCAGAAGAGACTGTTTGATCTCTGGAGATGGAAACTCGCTGAGGTCAAAATGAATGAGGATCTTCACGGAATGCTTATCGAAAACACTATTCCTGAGACTAATGCCGGAGTATGGACTTACACAAAGATCTCACTGAACCATCCTC
>JAKLIJ010000069.1 GCA_022709665.1 Bacteroidota bacterium | reverse complement strand
GGTCATACTTATCCCGTTTATAATTGTAAACGGGATCCTGACCGGGAGCCTGATCGAAGGCGAGGTAGTGTGGTATGATCCTGCTGAAATAACTGGTCTGAAGCTTGCAACAATTCCTGTGGAGGATTTCGCCTATGGTTTCAGCCTTATACTCATAAACCTGATGCTGATGACCCGGCTGCAGAAAAAACTGTCAGACTAAACACATAAAGACTGCCATGAGGAATATACTATCTGACAAAGCATTAACTGCAAAACTCCTTCTGGCGGTATTCTTTTCGGTAGGAATTGCAGGCATGGCCATCCCGGCAACCAGGGACAGGTTCATTTCACTTACACCATTGGCTCTCATACTGAGTATTACCGCATTATTCTTTTTTCACAGGCCATATTCTCTGAAGAAGGAAATAATTCTCTTCGTTTTCATATTTCTTACCGGATTTTTCGTCGAGGTTATTGGTGTTAAAACCGGAAGAATATTTGGGATTTACAAATACGGCCAGGGTCTCGGACCGCTCGTACTTGAAACTCCCGTTATGATAGGAGCCAACTGGGCACTACTTGTATACTGTACGGCTGTCATTGCAGACAAGCTCGGGGGCTCCGACTTCATTAAGATAATATCTGGATCGGCCATCATGCTTGCCTATGACATGATTCTTGAAAAAGCGGCGCCATTAATGCTCATGTGGAGCTTTGAAGGCGATGACATACCATGGAGAAATTTCGCTTCATGGTTTCTCCTGGCTGTCATTTTTCATTCACTATTGAAACTCTTTCATATCAGGATCGAAAACAGGATAGCACCTTTCATTATTTATGTTCAGGCTGTGTTTTTCATAATTCTGATAATCATTCTGAAATTTGCACAATGATCCTGAAAGCATCACATCACCCGGTTATATACCCTTTCTTCCAGCTCTATTCATACCTGAAGATCAGATGGCATTTCAGGGAAGTGAACATTATTCACGATTACAGGGAAAAGGATCTTCCTATATTGATCATCTCTAACCATATCAGCTGGTGGGACGGTTTCTGGGTAGTATACCTCAACCTGAAACTGCTTCACAGGAAATACTTTTTCTTCATGATGCTCGAGGAACAACTCAGAAAAAACATATTTCTGAATAAAGCCGGCGGCTTTTCCGTAAAAAAGGGATCAAGAAGCATAATCGAATCGCTCAGTTACACTGCCGACCTGCTTAAAGATAAGAACAACCTGGTGCTGATGTTCCCCCAGGGAAAGATTGAATCGATGCATAAACAGGAGATCATTTTTGAAAAGGGTATTGAATATGTGTTGAAAAAGACTTCATCTAAACCTCAGATCATCTTCCTTGTCAGCCTTGTAGATTATTTCTCAGATCAAAAACCCGGTTTGTACATGTACCTGAGGGAATTCAACGGAACTGACTTAAGCACCGGAAACCTTCAGAAGGAATTCAACCTGTTCTACTCGGAATGTGTGGCTGCCAACATATCTAAAAGCCCTGAATAATGGTCGTCCTGGCATACATAATACTTGCATTCACTGCCATCCAGCTGATCGTATCCCTGGCTAACCTGCTCACTGAAACCAGTCTTCCCGAAACAGCGAAGTCCCATTCATCCCTGGTGTCGGTCCTTATCCCTGCCCGCAACGAGGAACATAACATAGGAGGCCTTCTGGAAGACCTTAAACATCAGGAATATGAACACATTGAAATAGTCGTCTATGACGATCAATCAGAAGACAAAACGAGTCAATTAGTCGACGAATTTTCAAAATCCGATAACAGGATAAGGATGATCGGTTCCGGAATGCTCCCCGAAGGATGGCTGGGAAAAAATTTTGCATGCCATTCGCTGGCAAAGGAAGCAGGAGGCAGCTACCTCCTCTTCCTGGATGCTGATGTAAGGGTGAGTGGCAATCTTATAAATCGCAGTATCAGCTATTCGGAAAAACATAACCTCAGCCTGATATCAATATTTCCAAAACAGATTATTAAAAGCACCGGGGAACGGATCACGGTGCCGGACATGAACTATATCTTACTTTCGCTTCTGCCGCTGGCTCTTGTGAGAAGGTCATTATACCCTTCACTTTCGGCAGCCAACGGACAGTTCATGTTCTTCAGAAGGGAAGAATACCTTGCCATGAAGCCTCATGAAACGGTAAAAGCCGATAAAGTAGAGGACATATCCATTGCCCGGATGTTCAAGAGAAGCGGACTGAAAATTGCATGCATGCTTGGCGATGATACAATAACTTGCAGGATGTACAGAGGCTTAGGGGAAGCAGTGAAAGGCTTTTCAAAGAATGTGACAGCTTTTTTCGGTAATTCATTCCCTGCTGCATTTCTTTTCTGGATTGTGACTTCTTTCGGAATCCTGGCTGTGGCCGGGTATCAGTCCGGTACAGTGACAGCCGCATATATCACCGCCTATATTCTGACAAGGATTTTTATTTCCGTTGCAAGCAGGCAGAACGTGTTCTTTAATCTGCTTTATATAATACCTTTGCAGGTTTCAATGGGATTGTTCATTTTAACTGCGTTTATTAACAGGAAGTTCAGGAAATTTGAATGGAAAGGAAGAAACATTGTCTGACAGCTGCACTTCTGCTTCTTATCTTCACCCAGTTAAGGGCAGATTACAGGTCTGATATATATTCAGCTTATATAGGCAACAGGATGGAGGTCTGGAAGAGTGTAATCGACAGGATGAATTCCATGCCTGAAAAAAGCGATGAATTCCTCCTGGAGCTTTTGAATTACCAGTACGGCTATATTGGATATTGCATTGGATTTGATAAAAAGGACGAAGCACGTACTTACCTTAATGTAGCCCAGAAAAATCTTGATATCCTTGAAAAGAAGAAATACAACCCTGCAGTCATCAACGCATACAGGTCGGCTTTTTACGGTTTCAGGATAGGACTGAATCCGGTTACTGCCCCTGTAAACGGCCTTAAGAGCATCGACTGCGCAAAAACGGCAATAAAGCTCGATCCGGGGAATTATCTCGGGCATGTGCAGCAGGGAAACATACAGTTCTATATGCCTTCCACATTCGGAGGTTCAAAGAAGGAAGCCCTCCGGCACTATCTGAAGGCTAAGGAACTGCTCGAAAAAGAGCCGGGAGGCGTCAGGGATGACTGGAACTACCTGAGCCTGCTGGTGGTGATAGGTCAGACTTACACTTATCTTAAGGACTATCCCTCGGCGCAAAAGGTCTACGAATTCATAATGCTTACCGAACCGGAATTCACTTATGTAAGGGATGACCTTTATCCGAAATTGTTGAAACAAATGCAAAACTGAAACAAATGGCAAAAAGCGTGTTGATTGCCGGCGCCGGTCTGGGAGGCCTTGCCACAGCTCTGCGACTGGCAAAAAGAGGTTATAAAGTAGAGATAGTTGAAAAGAACACAAATGCCGGCGGCAGGCTGAACCAGCTCAAAAAGGACGGATTCACATTCGATACGGGGCCCAGCTTTTTCAGCATGTCATACGAATTCACCGAATTCGCAAATGATTGCCGGATAACTTTGCCCTTCGAATACTATGAGCTTGATCCTCTTTACTCGGTCAATTTCAGCAAAAGCCCCGTTACATATCATCTTTACAAGGAGATAAGCAAGCTCGCCGCTCAGTTCAGAAAGCAGGATCCGGATTTCGAAACAGGATTCAGAAATTATCTCGATAAAAGCAAAAGGCTTTTCCATGACACAAATGTTGTTATCAAAAGCAACTACGACAACCTTTTTGATTACCTCCTTACCCTGATGAAGGTTAATCCCCTTCACTTGCCCGTGCTTTTCAGGAATTTCTACAACCAGGTGGCCCATTACGTAAAATCGGATGATGCAAGACAGATCCTGTCGCTGGTGGCTTTCTTTCTCGGGAAAACCCCCTTTGATACCCCGGCAGTATATACGCTCCTGTCGTACACCGAATTCCTGCACGATGGTTATTTCAATGTTAAGGGAGGGATGTACAAAATTGTTGAAGGAATCTGTGATGAGCTTGAAAAGGAGAATATTAAGATTCATTACAATACGGAGATCATTGATTACATACAGGAAGGAGACAAGCTGAAGTATCTGGTCGACAGGAACGGCCGGAAATGGGGAGCCGATATAATTGTAGTAAATTCGGACGCCGCAGTGTTCAGGGGAAGCGTTTTTAAAAGAAAGGAATTCTCTGTTGAGAAACTCGACAGGATGGAATGGACCATGGGTTCGCTGACCATCTACCTTGGAATTAAATGCAAACTGCCTGAAGTCAGCCATCACAACTACTATCTGGGCGACAACTACAGGGAATATGCCGGAAAGGTCTTCGTCAGCCCCGAACTGGTTGATAAACCCTATTATTATGTCAATGTACTGTCGCGCTCAAATCCCGGCTGTGCTCCCGAAGGATGCGAAAGCCTGTTCTTTGTCTGCCCGGTGCCTGACCTCAGAAAGAAACCGTCATGGAACGACAGGGATAAAATCGTTGACAGCATTATAGATGATTATTCAGTGCGGATCAGGAAGGATATCAGACCTGAAATAGTCTCGAGAACGGTTTACACTCCCCTCGACTGGCAGGAACAGTTCAACCTCCACAGGGGCAGCGGACTTGGCCTTTCCCATAAAATGACGCAGATAGGAGGATTCAGACCAAAGAATTCCGACGAGGTATTTAAAAATGTTTTCTATGCTGGTGCATCAACCATTCCCGGAACCGGATTGCCGATGGTAATCATCAGCTCCAGACTGGTTACCGAGAGGATAGAGAAGTACAACGCAATAACAGGATGAAGATCAACATTTTCTGGTTCAGAAGAGATCTCCGGACTGAGGACAATACAGCCCTCAATCATGCTCTCAGGAAAGGACTCCCTGTGCTCCCAGTCTTCATCTTCGATTCAAACATTACCAGCGAACTACAACCCGATGATCCCAGGGTGAGTTTTATTCATGAATGCCTTCAGTCCATTCACAAATACTTGCGGAACCTGGATAGTGCTTTATATGTGCTTAAGGGTGACCCCGTTGAAAAATGGAAAGAGCTGGTCTCCACATTCGATATTGATTCCGTTTACATCAACAAGGATTATGAACCTTATGCAACCGGACGCGACAAGGCGGTGGCGATTATCCTGAAAAAGAGTGGTATAAAGCTTTTCAGTTTTAAGGACCAGGTTATTTTTGAGGAAAATGAGGTGATAAAACCAGACAGTAAACCATATACTGTTTTCACACCTTACAGGAACCAGTGGATGAAAAAGCTTGAGACAATCCGGGATGAATTACAGGGGCGTTCCATATCCCCGCCATCCGGATTCCTCAAATGCAATTACCGTTTCCCCTCACCGGAAGAAACAGGGTTCAGAAAAGGAAGCATCACAATAAGGCAGTATGATCTGTCTGCAATTCCCGATTACCATAAATTCCGGGACGATCCTGCCGCCGATAAAACTACTCTTTTGTCTCCCCATCTCCGCTTCGGAACCGTCAGCATCAGGAAGCTGGTTCTTACCGGGCTCGAACAGAATCTGACATTTCTGAACGAGCTTATATGGAGGGAGTTCTTTATGCAGATACTTTTCCACTTCCCCCATGTTGTCACCGGAAATTTCAAGCCGTTGTATGATGACATTATCTGGAGAAACGACGTTAATGAATTTCAGAAATGGTGCAGGGGTGAAACCGGTTTCCCGATAGTAGATGCCGGCATGCGGCAGCTTAATACTACCGGATGGATGCATAACCGCGTAAGGATGATCACATCAGGGTTCTTATGCAAACACCTGCTGATCGACTGGAGATGGGGTGAAGCATACTTCGCAGATAAGCTTCTCGATTACGAATTGTCGTCAAACAACGGAAACTGGCAGTGGGCAGCCGGAACCGGATGCGATGCCGCTCCTTATTTCAGAATATTCAACCCCGAAACCCAGCAAAAGAAGTTCGACCCTAAGGAAGGCTACATAAAAAAATGGGTAACTGATTACGGGAAACCCGGATACCCTTCAAAAATTGTCGAACACGAATTTGCCAGGGAAAGAGCCCTGGAAGCTTACAGAGCCGGACTTAAAAGAAAGCTTAAATAAAAAATGAGAAAGACATTTATCCCCGGATTCTGCCTTATGCTCTTTGCAGGCGCACTCCTCAGAGGCCAGGGCGCTGATCCTTTCAGGCCCGATTTCAATCCACCTGCTGAAATTGCAGAAATGAAACTCGTCTGGAATGATGAATTCAATGCCGCAGGCAAACCTGATCCCTCTTCATGGCGGTATGAACACGGATTCGTGAGGAACCAGGAACTGCAATGGTACCAGGAAGATAATGCCGTCTGCATTGACGGAGTCCTTCTGATAGAAGGCAGAAGGGAAAAATTCAGGAATTCCGGTTACCGGGAAGGCAGTTCAGTCTGGCAGACCTCAAGGGAGTTTGCCGAATACACCTCATCGAGCATTAACACCAGGGGAATAAGGCAATGGCTTTACGGAAGGTTTGAGATAAGAGCCAGAATTGACACGTCTCACGGCTCATGGCCTGCCATCTGGACCCTTGGCATTGAACGCCAGTGGCCGTCGAACGGTGAAAATGACATAATGGAATTCTACCGGATAAACGATGTACCAACAATCCTTGCCAACTTTGCCTGGGGAACCGAAAAACGGTTTACAGGAAAATGGGATGACCTGAAAAAGCCGCTTTCCGATTTCCTGAGAAACGATCCTCGCTGGACTGAAAAATTCCATGTGTGGAGAATGGACTGGGACAGTGCTTATCTCAGGATTTATCTTGACAACTTGCTCCTCAACGAAGTCTCCCTGAATGAAACAATAAATCCCGACGGCTTCAATCCGTTCCGGCAGCCACACTACCTGCTTCTAAACCTTGCAATCGGAGCCAACGGAGGCGATCCTTCCGGAACCCGTTTCCCCATAAGATATGAAGTCGATTATGTGAGAGTCTATCAAAAAAAATAATCCTAACTTTGCTTAACTGTTTGAATAGTGTCAACCGGTTTGTTAAGGTTTCACTTAACTCTTTATCAGTATGAAAGGATTAACACATCGGTCATTTAAGATCATTATATTATTGCTTCCTGTCCTCACGGCCCTCTCTTCATGTGAAGCATTTAAAGATGATCCCGATTATGTCGGAACCTGGCAGCATGCCGAGACAATTACCGCCGATGATATGGTTTACAACACAACCCGTACCATAGTTCTCTCAAAAAAGGAATGGGAAGAAACATACCTCATAAGACGTGAAAATTCAGGCACGATAACTGCCATTATCGGAACAAGGGGAAGCCTGGCAAGATCGCGCTCGAACCTGGTCTTTGAACTTAAGGAGCTGGGCACCTGCGTACCCGACAACATGGATGTATGCACCGAAGCGGTTCAGTGGTTCGGCGAGGGAAGCTCTTGGTGGGATGACAATATCGATTATTTCGAGAGAAAAGTAACAGGCGTTTTTGAAGTCTCCGGGACAACATTGCGTCTTAGCCGCGACCTGAATAATGACAAGGATTTTGAAGATACAGGTGAGGATGTTACTTTTGATCTGTTATGAACCCTGACAGTTGATGAAGACATCCCTCCTTCTTATCCTTTTTTCACTAGTCTTTCACGGGCCAAAGAAGCCTTCATCCTCATCTCCGGCAGGGCTTATGGTTGAGTTCATCAGGGAACCACAAACTGTTCAGATCCTCGACCCCAGGCCCGAATTCAGCTGGATAGTGCCCGATGTTGCAGGGAAACAGACAGCTTACCAGATTCTTGTCAGCTCATCGAAAGAATTACTGGCAAGAGATATCGGCGATCTCTGGAACGGACTGAAAACTGCCGGTCCGGAATCGGTTGAAGTGGAGTATTCCGGCGCTGCACTTCCTTCTAATTCAATTTGCTACTGGAAGGTAAGGATATGGGATGGGCGTATGAGACCTTCCTCATGGTCTTCTGTTCAGTCGTTCAGGACAGGAACATTAAAAGATTATTGCACTACTCCGAACAGACTGGTTGAAACGGAGATCAGGCCACAGACGGTAACCAGGACCGGAGATCGCTCATGGTTCGTTGACTTCGGAAAAGATGCCTTCGGAAAACTTGTTCTCGAACTGCGACCTGAAAGGAAAGATACTCTGGTCATCCATCTCGGAGAAAAGCTTAGCGGGAAAAACAGTATCGACCGCAAACCGGGAGGTACAATAAGGTATCACATCATTTTTTTACCTGTTGAGCCCGGCAAGACCAGGTATATTGCGGAGATCCCTCCGGATCCAAGAAATACAGGACCGGCAGCTGTACTCCTCCCCGATTCGACAGGAGTCGTCGCCCCCTTCAGGTATTGCGAAATAGAAAACCTTGAGAACGAGCCTGAGAAGATATTCCGTAAAACTCTCTGGCATTATTTCGACGACAGCAGCAGCGCATTTATCAGTTCCGATACAATACTGAACAGGGTTTGGGACATCTCAAAATATACTATCAAGGCAACTTCCTTTGCAGGTATCTACATCGACGGCGACCGTGAGCGAATCCCGTACGAGGCCGATGCCTATATAAATCAGCTCGGACATTATTACACCGACAGGGAATACTCGATGGGAAGAAGAACAAATGAGTATTTCATCGATCATCCCACCTGGCCGACTGAATGGATATTGCAGACGGTTTTGATGTTCTACAACGATTATATGCACACAGGCAATCCCGAATCAGTGGCAGAGTATTACAGGGCTTTGCAGCACAAGACCCTTTTCGCCCTGGCACGGCCCGACGGACTGATAAGCTCATCAGCCGTGAATGATGAAATAATGTCGTCTCTCGGCTTTTCAAACGTGAAAGAAAGGATAAGAGATATCGTTGATTGGCCTCCGGCACAGAAAGATACGGGATGGAAGCTGGCGACGCCCGAAGGTGAAAGAGATGGTTACGATATGAGGGAGATCAATACTGTTGTAAATGCATTTCATTACAGGAACCTGGTACTGATGTCGGAGCTTGCAGGCTACCTTGGGAATCCGGTCGATTCGGCGATCTTTGCCGGCAGGGCTCTGAAAGTGAAAAAAGTCATTAACGAAAAACTTATTGACCATGCCAGGGGGATCTATATCGACGGTGAATCCTCGGATCATTCATCTCTTCACGCTAATATGATGGCGCTTGCATTCGACCTTGTGCCTCCTGAGTATCTTCCCTCTGTCACTGACTTTATCAAGTCGCGAGGGATGGCCTGCAGCGTTTATGGAGCACAGTTCCTGCTTGAAGGACTTTTTAAAGCAAAAGAAGCCGATTATGCACTGAGTCTTCTTACGGCCACCCATGACAGAAGCTGGTGGAACATGATAAAAGCCGGCTCTACAATGACGATGGAAGCATGGGACATGAAATACAAGCCCAACTCCGACTGGAACCATGCATGGGGAGCGGCGCCGGCAAACATTATTCCGGCTTACCTGTGGGGTATCAGGCCTGCTCTTCCGGGTTACTCCAAAGCAGTGATAAGGCCTCAGCTTAGTCGCCTGTCATACAGTCACATAAGTGTGCCGACAATACGGGGCAACATAGTTGCCGAATTCAGAAAGGACAAGGAAGCCGGGATGTTCATCATTACCATTCCGGCTAATATGGATTGTGATTTCATGATTGATACCACAGGTGAACAGAGGGTTACCATCAACGGAGCGAGGATCAGGCCTGAAGACGGTATACTGCACCTGAGGCCGGGGACCAACAGAATAGAATTCTAATATCTCATAATGAAGACAAAACTTTTATTGTTTATCTCTGTTCTGCTGGCCGTCCAGGGAGCCGGCTGCAATAGTGAAAGGAAAAATCGGGTTTTCGATGCCGATCTGATAGTATACGGAGGGACATCAGCAGCAGTTACCGCCGCAGTTCAGGCTCACAGGATGGGACAGACGGTAATAGTAGTATCTCCCGATACCCATCTCGGGGGAATGTCGTCATCAGGCCTTGGTTTTACGGATACGGGAAACAAGGAAGTTATCGGCGGCCTGGCAAGGGAATTCTACCAGCTTATCTACAACCATTACGCTAAGCCGGAATCATGGAACTGGCAGAAACGTTCGGAATACGGGAACCGGGGTCAGGGGAATCCCGCAATCGACGGAGAAAGGCGTACCATGTGGATTTTCGAGCCTCATGTGGCGGAGGAATCATTCGAGACAATGATAAGCAGTAACAATATAGACGTTCACAGGGATGAATGGCTCGACAGGGAAACCGGAGTAACTCTCAAAAAGGGCAAGATAGTCTCAATCAAAACTCTGAGCGGTACCACATACAGAGGCAAGGTTTTCATCGATGCCACCTATGAAGGGGATCTGATGGCTTCGGCAGGGGTTGCTTATACTGTGGGCAGGGAAGACAACAGCCTTTATGGTGAAACATGGAACGGCATACAGAAAGGCGTCTTTCATCACGGACATTATTTCAAGGATAAGATCGATCCATTCAGGATCCCGGGCGATCCTTCAAGCGGTCTTCTCCCCCGGATCTCAGCCGAAACTCCCGGTGAAAACGGGACCGGCGACAATAAGGTACAGGCCTACTGCTACAGGCTGTGCCTTACCCAGCATCCGGAAAACAAGGTGCCGATAACAAAGCCCGAAGCTTATGACAGCACTCAGTATGAACTGCTTGTCAGGCTGGCTGAAACCAGGTGGGATGAATTCTTCGGCAAATATGACGCTATCCCCAACCGGAAGACTGATGTGAATAACCACGGACCTTTCAGTTACGACAATATTGGGATGAGCTGGGACTATCCCGAAGCTTCCTACGGAAAGAGAAAAGAGATACTTGAGGAACATATCAACTATCAGAAGGGATTGCTGTATTTCACCTGCAACGACAAACGTCTTCCCCAATGGGTAAGGGATACAATGAATACCTGGGGCTATTCGCGTGATGAATTCGCCGACAACGGATACTGGCCCTACAACATTTATGTGAGGGAGGCCAGAAGAATGACAGGCAAATATGTGATGACCGAAAACGATGTGCTGTGCCTCAGGCCGGTTCCGGAACCGGTCGGAATGGGATCATACACAATGGACTCCCATAACGTCCAGAGATATGTGACTCCTGAAGGCTATGTGCAGAATGAAGGAGATATTGGTGTCCATGCCCCAAAACCTTACCAGATAAGCATGGGATCGCTTATGCCTGCTGAAGAGCAGTGCAGCAATCTTCTTGTCCCGGTCTGTGTGTCGTGTTCCCACATTGCTTTCGGGTCAATAAGGATGGAACCCGTATTCATGATACTCGGGCAAAGCGCCGCAACTATGGCATCCCTTGCAGTCAGGAGCGGAAAAAGCATTCATGAACTTACTTATGAGGAGGTAAGCCGACAACTTCTTGCAGATGGTCAGGTACTGGAATATTGAAATAAAGAAAATTTTATTTTAACACTTATTAGGATTCAGACTGTTTCCTGTCTGCAACAAAACTGTATTTTTGCCTGCCCTAACTACCTGATCATGAATCAAAGGCTTTTGATTGCTTTTGCATCGCTGATTTTTACTCTTTGCCCTGCAAACGGCCAGAACGGTCTGCCGAACAACAGGAAAACCCCGGTCATTATTGAGCGGATCACCTCTGACGTTGATTTCAACGGTGTCCCCGATGAAGAATTCTGGCAGAGCGCTGCTCCCCTTCAGATGACAATGCATTCGCCGGTCTTCGGAAAGCAGCCTACTGAGAAATCCGATATCAGGATAGTTTATGATGAAAAATTCATTTATATAGGCGCATGGCTTTACTATGACGACCCCTCGATGATGCAGTCGGTCAGCTATAAACGCGATTATATGGGAATGGGTTCCGACTGGCTGGGGATCTTCCTCGATACCTACAACGACAAGGAAAATTCCCAGATGTTCTTTACCACACCCGACGGATTGAGATTTGACGCAGGTATTCAGAAAGACGCCGTTCCGGCCCGGCCCGATCAGGAATCCATGAACCTGAGCTGGAACACCTTCTGGGATGTGCTGACAAAAAAGGATGATTACGGCTGGTCGGCTGAGATCAGGATACCATT
>JAKLIJ010000068.1 GCA_022709665.1 Bacteroidota bacterium | reverse complement strand
TTTGAAAGGCGCTCCTCTCCCCGGGGATCGCTCTGGACAAAAAAAGGGACGTTTTAAAAAACGTCCCTTGATTTTTCCTAAGAACCTTAACCTCTAACCCAAATAACCCTTCAGCAATCTGCTTCTGGATGTATGTCTTAATCTTCTGATTGCTTTCTCCTTAATCTGCCTTACTCTTTCGCGTGTAAGCCCAAACTTCTCTCCAATCTCCTCAAGTGTCATCTCCTGGCAGCCTATGCCAAAGAAAAACCTTATTATATCCCTCTCCCTTTCAGTGAGAGTGGCAAGAGCCCTGTAAATCTCGCGTGACAAAGATTCATCCATCAGGAGTTTGTCAGCTACCGGTGAATCTGAATTGGTAAGCACATCAAGTAAACTGTTGTCCTCGCCTTCGATGAAGGGAGCATCAACAGATACATGACGACCTGATACCTTCAGAGTATCAGTTACTTTTTCCTTTGGAAGTTCGAGTACATCTGCCAGTTCCTCTGGCGAAGGTGTTCTTTCATTTTCCTGTTCAAACCTCGAAAAAGCCTTGTTTATCTTATTCAGCGAACCAACCTGATTGAGCGGAAGCCTGACTATCCTCGACTGCTCGGCAAGAGCCTGAAGTATCGACTGCCTGATCCACCACACTGCATAGGAAATGAATTTAAATCCTCTGGTTTCATCAAATTTCTCAGCAGCTTTGATCAAACCAAGATTACCTTCATTTATAAGATCCGGTAAACTCAATCCCTGATTCTGATATTGCTTGGCAACAGAAACAACAAACCTCAGATTGGCCTTGGTAAGCTTTTCCAGAGCAGCACGGTCGCCCTTTTTGATCCTCTGTGCAAGTTCAACTTCCTCTTCAACCGATATCAACTCCTCTTTACCAATCTCCTGAAGGTACTTGTCGAGTGATGCACTTTCCCTGTTTGTTATAGATTTGGTAATCTTTAGCTGTCTCATTATGCCTCCGAAAAAATTTCCGCAAAGATATTGCTTATATTAAATATAAACAAGATAAATACAATAATGTTTTGCACAGGAGGCAAGAGTGATTTTATCCTCCTGTGCATCAGTACCATATAATATCCCGATACTAGTTCCTGAATGAATAGCTGAACATAGTCCCGTTCGACTGGATCCCCTCGATCGATCTCAGATCCTTCCCGTCAGATGTCGCCTGACGTACATCTGAAGCAGATTTTACGTTCCTGCCGTTCACACTCATGATGATATAACCTTTCTTAATCCCAAGATCCTTGAATCTGCCGTCGTTTACTTCGCTGACCTTTACGCCATGGTCGATGTCGAACTTTTTCAATTCAGACGGTTCAAGCGATTCCAGACGGGCTCCGTAAACAACCGAACCTGCTCCCATTCCGGGGGTGACAATACTTGTGTTTCCTGCTACGTTCTTCATTGTGACTGCAATAGTCGACTCTTTCCCATTCCTGTAGAAAGTGATACTAGCTTTATCACCCGGGCGTTTCCGGCTCACAAACTCCTGAAGTTCGGATGGGGAATTGACCTCCTTGCCGTCAAAACTGAGAATGATATCATCTTCCTTCAGACCAGCTGATTCAGCAGCTCCGTCAGGTACCACCCCGGTTATACGAGCACCCCTTACTCCATTAAGCTTCAGCTTATCGGCGTCCTCCTGCGTTACCTCGGTGATATTCACACCGATTATTGCCCTCTGAACTTCTCCATATTGCTTCAGGTCTTCAACTACCTTGCTTACAAGCGTGATAGGAATTGCAAAGGAATTACCTGCATATGCCCCGCTGGGTGAAACAATTGCAGAGGTGATGCCTACAAGAAGTCCTTTGGTGTCAACAAGAGCTCCTCCGCTGTTTCCCATATTGAGCGCAGCATCGGTCTGGATAAATGATTCTATCCTGAGCTCGCTGTCAAGAATATTGAGATTTCTGCCTTTGGCACTGACAATACCTGCCGTAACAGTTGAAGTAAGGTCAAGCTCACTCGTTGAGAACGGATTACCTACTGCAAGAACCCATTCACCAAGTCTCAGCTTGTCAGAATCGCCATATTTTATAAAGGGCAAACCCCTGGCTTCAATCTTCAGCAATGCAATATCGGTGCTTGGATCCTTACCTACTATCCTGGCTTCGAACACCCTTTTGTCATTTAGCCTTACTTCAACATTCTCTGCATCATCAATCACATGATCATTGGTTATTATATATCCGTCTTCAGATATTATAACTCCTGAACCATAGCCCTTTACCTCCCTCGAACGAGGAGTGTAGCGGTCACCGTAAAAATATTCCCAGAAAGGATTGGAAGCCTGCGGGGAAACCATACTCTTTGTCCGTACATGAACCACAGCATGAACCGTCATCTCAGCTGCATAGGTAAAGTCAATCTGTCCTTCCTGCATCGAAAGCGAGGTAAGCAGGGCTTCGGCATTCTTATCAGTCAGACCGGAATTCTTCCCGGCCTGATTATCAGCAGGTTTCTCTATGAACCTTGTATAGGCGAACAATGCTATTGCTCCTCCCAGTACCGCCATGAGAAAACTCCCTAACAAATATTTCATTTTCATATCTATCGTGTGTTTTGGTTATACTTTTATAATCTACTCTGTTCTTCTCTCAAATTTAATGCCTTTATAATAGTTTACTATATTTGTAACCGTTTAAAGTCATTTCTGTTCAGCAAAGTTTATGCTTTTTTCTGCTGTTTATTAATGACTGACAAATATTTAACAAGAGTTTAACACTGATGACAACGGCTTTTAACAAATACCAGGGAACAGGCAACGATTTCATCATAATAGACAACCGTAACGGTGTGTTTAATCCCGACAATTCATCACTCATCCAACGGCTCTGCGACAGGAGATTTGGTATAGGCGCTGACGGACTTATCCTGATTAATAAAAAGGAAGCCTGTGACTTTGAAATGATTTACTTCAATTCCGATGGCCACAAAGGGACAATGTGCGGCAACGGAGGCAGATGTGCAGCAGCCTTTGCATTTAAACATAAAATTGCAGGTAGAAGACAGAAATTCATTGCTTCCGACGGTATCCACGAAGCAGAAATTGAGAATGACATCGTCCGTCTTTCAATGTGTGATGTAAAGAAGATCAGCAAGAAAGCCGGGAACTACTTTATTGATACCGGATCTCCTCACTTTGTAGTATTCACAACAGATGCCGGCAATACTGATGTCAGCTCTGAAGGAAGAAAGATCAGATGGTCAGATGATTTTAAACCCGGAGGAACAAATGTTAATTTCGTTGAAATCCTTGAAAACGGAATCTATGTAAGGACCTTTGAGAGGGGCGTTGAGGATGAAACATTGTCCTGTGGAACCGGCGTTACAGCTTCTGCCATTGCTTCGGTTCTGTCAGGACATTTTGTCAGTGCTCCCGTGAATGTCAGAACGCGGGGTGGGGACCTGAAAGTTGAATTTGTGGCTGGTCCTTCACTGATAACCGATATCAGACTTTGCGGACCGGCAACTTTTGTCTTCGAAGGAACTATTGATATCGAATAAATCATTCAAACCTTTGATCTGATTTGAAATCCATGTAACACTGGCACTTCATTAGTCCGTCGAGGACTTACAACCGCCAAAAAAATGCAAAAAGAAAAACTATACGGTAGTACTCTGTCCGAACTCATTGCCATCACAAAAAGAATTGGTATGCCCGGATTTGCAGCAAGACAGATAGCTGACTGGCTCTACCGTAAGGAAATCAAATCAATTGACGAAATGACTAATCTCTCAAAAAAAATGAGAGAGCTGCTTTCGGAATATTATGAAATGGGATTGACTGAACCTCTTCAGACCTCGGTCAGCTCCGACGGGACAAGGAAATACCTTTACAGGGTGCTTAACGGGAAGTTTATCGAAACCGCCTTCATTCCTGACAGGGACAGAGCTACTATTTGCGTATCATCCCAGGCCGGATGCAAAATGGGCTGTGTTTTCTGCATGACAGGAAGGCAGGGATTCCAGGGCAACCTTTCATCAAATGAAATTCTGAACCAGTTTCGAAGCCTCCCGGAATACAGGCAGATAACAAACATGGTTTACATGGGCATGGGAGAACCACTCGACAATCTGAATGAAGTTCTGCTTAGCCTGGAAATACTTACCGCCGACTGGGGCTATGGATGGAGTCCTTCCAGAATAACTGTCAGTACTGTTGGCATTCTGGACAGGTTGAATGTTTTTCTTGAAAGAAGTCGCTGCCATCTTGCCGTAAGCCTTCACTCCCCATTTGATGAGGAGCGCCGTAAACTTATGCCCATTCAAAAAACCAATACTCTGGAGGAAGTTATCAGTATCATCAGAAAATTTGACTTCAATAAACAGAGAAGAATATCCTTTGAATACATTCTCTTTAGCGGGATCAACGACACTCCCCGTCATGTCAAGGAACTTGCCCGCATCCTGAACGGCATCAGATGCAGGATAAATATTATCAGGTTCCATCCCCTGCCTGGTTCTGAGTTCTCCAGCCCGGGAGAGAAAGATACTGTAGCTTTCAGGGATGCACTCACCTCAAAGGGCATAATTACTACTATCAGAGCAAGCAGGGGTATTGATATAAATGCAGCCTGCGGTCTTCTGTCAACCATGGAACAGAACAAAACCTGAAACCATGTACAGAAACTTCTTTGGTCTTTTGCTTCTGCTCATTTCAACCGTTGCAACAGCTCAATACGAGACGCTGAAATCCTTCCTTGCTGACTCTTCATTATCAGGCGCCTCCGTTTCAATCTGCATAGTCAGCACGGAGGACGGGACTACAGTTTTGGATTACGACTCGGACGAAAGCCTGATGCCTGCCTCAGTTCTTAAAATAGTCACCTCAGCAGCAGCGTTAGAACTGCTGGGTCCGGACTATCATTTCAAAACCAGCATCGGCTATACGGGCGAACTTGACAAAAGGACTGGTGTGCTGACAGGCGATCTTGTTATAAAAGGAGGAGGAGACCCCGCGCTTGGATCCCCATATTTCAGGGAACATTACGGCAACTTTCTTTCCGGCTGGGTGCTGAGACTTAAGGAAGCCGGTGTCAAATCTGTAAATGGGAGGGTGATTTGCGATGACTCGAGGTATGACTATCAGCCAGTGCCTGCAAAGTGGCTCTGGGAAGATATCGGAAATTATTACGGTGCCGGAGTATACGGTTTATCACTCTTCGACAATACTCTGGAAATACATTTCAGAACATCTTCAGAAGGTACAATTCCTGAGATCACCGGTTATAATCCTTCTGAAGCACGTTATGACCTCTCCAACCAGCTTGTTTCATCGGGAAACTCCGACAAAGGCTATGTTTTTTCCCCTCCTTATGGCAATTACGGATGGATTGCAGGCACGATCCCTGCAAACAGGGATCATTTCACCCTGCTTGCCTCAATTCCCGATCCTCCCATGCTGATTGCCTCTCTGTTTGACAAGATGCTCGATTCTGCAGGGATTGCCGTAAGGCAGGAGCCTTCAACCCTCAGGATTGAAAACCATGTTCCAGGAGAAGTTATAACAATTGCAGAAACAAAATCCCCTTCCCTGTCAGCAATTACAGAAGTTCTTAATCATGAAAGCGTCAATCTTTACGCTGAACATCTTCTTAAGGAACTGGGACTTCAGTTCAGGGGAAAAGGCACAACAGATTCGGGGATTGATGTTTTATACAGTTTTCTTGCTGAGGCAGGAGTCGATCCAAAAGGATTTTTCATTGAAGACGGCAGCGGATTATCTCCACTAAATGCAGTGACTGCAAAGGGGCTTGCAGGTCTTCTCTTCTATATGGAAAAAAAGGCTCAGAATGCCGAAGCTTTTATTAATTCACTTCCTGAAGCAGGAAAGGAAGGCACTCTGAAAAGCAGCTTTCATCAAACCTCTTTTAAAAATAACCTCAAGGCAAAAAGCGGATCCATCACAAGAACCAGATGCTATGCAGGGTATTTTACAGCTTCTTCAGGAAAGGAAATGGCATTCAGCATTATGGTGAATAACTATTCCGGATCTTCTCAGACCGTTGTCTCAGGAATAGAGGCCTTATTACTTGAAACTATTGTCAGCCAGTGATGTAACGAACCAGATCAGGCGTCAATTTTAGCATATTTCGCATGGGCTTCTATGAATTCCCTGCGTGGGGGCACTTCATCTCCCATAAGCATTGAAAATATCCTGTCGGCCTCTGCTGCGCTGTCGATGGTAACCTGCTTGACCGTCCTGGTTTCGGGATTCATTGTTGTAGACCATAGCTGTTCAGCATTCATTTCTCCAAGGCCCTTGTACCTCTGAACCGTCACCGAGGCTTCTTTTCCCTGACCGAATTCTTTCACTGCAGCCTCCCTCTCCTCTTCCGTCCAGCAATACCTCTCATTCTTTCCCTTCTTAACAAGGTAAAGAGGCGGCATAGCTATGAAAAGGTATCCTCCCTTTATCAGATCCTGCATGTATCTGAAGAAAAAAGTCATAATAAGTGTGTCGATATGCGATCCGTCAACGTCGGCGTCAGTCATGCAGATGATCTTGTGATATCTGAGTCCGGAAGTGTTTAGCGCCTTGCTGTCCTCATCTGTGCCAATGCTTACCCCAAGAGCAGTGAAGATGTTCTTTATCTCTTCACTTTCATATATCCTGTGTTCCATGGCTTTTTCAACATTCAGGATCTTGCCTCTCAAAGGCAGGATAGCCTGAAACCTGCGGTCACGTCCCTGCTTGGCTGTTCCTCCTGCAGAATCCCCCTCAACAAGGAATAACTCGGATTTTTCAGGATCACGGTCAGCACAATCAGCCAGTTTCCCAGGCAAGCCCGAACCCGACAGCACTGTCTTGCGCTGAACCAGTTCCCTTGCTTTCCTTGCTGCATGCCTTGCGGTTGCTGCAAGAATGACCTTCTGAACTATGCTTCTGGCATCCTTCGGGTTTTCCTCGAGATAATTAGTCAGCATTGTGCTCACGGCAACATCCACCGCACCCATTACTTCCGTATTTCCCAGCTTGGTCTTGGTCTGACCTTCAAACTGGGGTTCAGCAACCTTGACAGAAATAATGGCTGTCAGTCCCTCCCTGAAATCGTCACCATTAATATCAAATTTAAGTTTCGACGTGGCGCCCGAATCATCAGCATATTTCTTGAGCGTTCTTGTCAGACCTCTCTTGAAACCAGCCAGATGAGTGCCTCCTTCAATAGTGTTAATGTTGTTTACATAGGAATGTACATTCTCACTGAAAGAGTTATTGTACTGCAATGCAATCTCCACAGGTATCTCCGCCTTGTCGTAAACAATATGAATAGGACTTTCTATCAGCCTTTCCCTGTTACCGTCGAGATACTCCACAAACTCTTTCAGCCCTGCCTCGGATCTGAACTCTTCCTTGCGTATCTTCCCTCCATTGCCGTTTTCAATCAACTCCCTTTCGTCTGTAATGGTAAGCAAGATACCCTTGTTAAGAAATGCCAGCTCCCTCAATCTTGTCGATAATATCTCAAAATTAAAATCCGTTGTCTGAAAGATTGAAGGATCAGGTTTAAAATTGATTATCGTTCCCGACTTGTCCGATTTTCCGATAACTTCAACACCGGTAACCGGTTTGCCGAACTGATACTTTTGCCTGAACAGTTTGCCTTCCCTCATTACAGTGGCAACCATCTCAGTCGACAGGGCACACACGCATGATACGCCCACACCATGAAGACCTCCTGAAACCTTATATGAACCTTTGTCAAACTTTCCACCGGCATGAAGCACAGTCATTACAACCTCCAAAGCCGATTTCTGCTCCTTCTCATGAAGATCAGTCGGAATTCCGCGTCCGTCATCAGTAACAGAAACAGAACCATCCTCATGGATCACCAGATCTATCCTTGTACAGTAACCTGCAAGAGCTTCATCAATCGAATTATCAATAACTTCATAAACAAGATGATGCAATCCTCTTATACCTGTATCGCCAATGTACATAGCAGGCCTCTTCCTGACTGCCTCAAGACCTTCCAGAACCTGTATACTACCGGCGGAATAATCATTACTCTCCTGCACTTTTCTTTCATTCTCACTCATCTTTCCAACATATTACAAAACATCAGACAAAAAGTTACAATTATGGCTTAAATGACTAATTTTTCGATATTTAACAACCTGATTTTATGCCCCTTAATTGTTCCGCCAAAGATACCTTTTTTTAAAGGTTTTTTTAGTTAAAACAAGTTAAAAGAAATCCACAATTTGGCAAAGAAATTAACAACGAATGGCGCCTGAAAACAATAAGCAGTCAACTTCCAGACCGGCAAAAATTATACAAGCCGGCATGATCTGTAAAACAGTATATTCTGTTAAGATCCCGGGAAAATGGTCTTTCAGAGGCTGTAGCTGAAGCCTGCCATGAAGTTGAACATCTGCGACGGATAATACGCCCATTCATAGTACCGGTTCCATGAAACATTGTCAACCTTTACCCAGAAAGACAATATCCTTGTATACCTGTATTCAGCCGAAAAACCAAGATTGACATGAACAGGCTCTTCAATGACCTCTGGCTCCAGAGTCATCCATCCGGTCGGACTCTTGTTGACCATCAGCTTCCTGCTCCCCAGGGCTGTAAACTCCGCACCCGCAATAATCTTGTCCCTAAGGTTATAGAACAATCCAAACCTTCCATCCCAGGCCGGTTTGTTCCATGCAAAATCATTATCCGACAAGGTGTATTTGTAGTAGTTGGCTGATGTTCTGAAGGACATTCTTTTTGAGAATTCTCCGCTAAGCTCCCCGTGAAAATTAAGGACTTCAGCATCATCCGGACTTATCATGAAATAATTTCCTCTCTGAACCACTCCTGCAGTATCGGGATAAACAATGTTTGAGTAGAGAATCATGTTGTTTACAATGGAATATGAGCCCGACAGAACATAGTTGCCCCCTATTCCGCTGTTCCCCTTAAGTCCTCCGGAT
Source organism: Bacteroidota bacterium (assembly GCA_022709665.1). Taxonomy (GTDB): domain Bacteria; phylum Bacteroidota; class Bacteroidia; order Bacteroidales; family VadinHA17; genus LD21. Next base: position 3,162 of record JAKLIJ010000068.1, on the reverse strand, counting down.
ATGATCAGAGCATGGTTTGTATTGGGAACCTTGTAAATTGACTCACCGGGAACAAGAAAGGGATTTTCCCGGATAATACTGAATGGCTCATTATTCTCGAGCCTGCCGCCCAATCCTGCAAAGAACCTTATGTACTGAGGAACAATACTAAATCCAAATTCGAGGTCGGGATGAAAATAAGCTTTCACTTTCGAATCGAGGTTCTTTTCAAGCGAAAGCCCAACTCCAAGCCGGAAATTCCACTGGTCTGTGCTCTTTTTCACAAAGGGACTTAAAGTGAGGATGTATTTCGGATCAATCCCAAGGGATTTTGACAGGGTATAATGATCAATGTTAAGTCCGGAGCCCATGTAAAATCCCTCATACAGAGCAGCCATCTTGCCGTTGAACCCCACATGATTCATATTTCCTTCACCTGCATTGCGGAAATAATCGTATGAGACTCCCAGATCGTATGAAAGGTCAGCAGAATCGAGGTTAAGTGATGCAAAAGCAAATCTGGCGCCTGCATCAAGGTAGCTGAGCCGTATGTTCTTTTTCAGGAATTCATACGGAACCTCAGTATCGTAGCCATAGGCATATCTGGCATTCTGAACAAAACTGGCAGAGAGGTCCAGGTAACTCTTGTCAAAGAATTTTCTTCCGAAAACCGTCGCATCATTATCCATGAATCCTGCATATACCTTCTGTTTGTTCTCAAGAGGAACCTTTCCGTTTGAGGAATAGTGCTTTGCATATAAACCCACAGCTCCCTTTTTCGACCTGTGGTTTGTAATGCTTAGTTCAGCCAGTGGCGTTGTATTGCTTCCCAAACCAACCTTAACGTAGCTCTTGTAAAGCTTGGGCAGAAGATCGGGAAGCAGCGAAGCCGACTTGATCGGACTTATTGAATGAGTCGGACTGAACGGCTCGGATTTGACATCATACCTAAATACGGGATTTACACTCACTGTGTCATTTATATCCGGAAGAAAACTAAGTTTTCTGGCATCTGAAAGAGAAGGCTTATATGGATTATAAAGCGTAACCTCTCTTTTAAGATCCTGTTCCTGCGCCAGCAGCGGCACACAGACTAAAAATGCCAGGATCAGCGCAAATATGGTTTTCTTTAGTATCATCGCAGCTCTTTTTCTTTTAATAAAATGTCAATTTCACTGGTCGAGTGAATCCAGTCTGGCTTTCACTTCATCAATTATCCCGTCGTCGCTGACAGTGTAGTATTCCTGAAGGCTCTGAAGCGTTGCCCTGGCCTGAAGAGTATCTCCTTTCTTTATGCTGATATCGGCCAGCAACAGAAAGATCCTGGCCGTCCAGTAGGGATGTGGGGAATTCTGGCCAACAAACTGGTTCACTATCCTCTCTGATTCATCAATACTCCCGTCCTTGAAAAGTATCTCGGCCACCCTGTATTTCGACTCTGCTCCTTCAGCACTGATGACTTCATTCGAAGTTATCCTGAAATCCTTCAGCGCTTCTTCAAACTCATTCAGACTGTAATGCGCCTTGGCGCTGATAAAGACAGCTTCACGCATAAGCTCCTCAGGAATATTTGCAGCTTTCCTGATCTTTTGCGAAACAAGAATACTCTTTTGAGCATTGCCCTCCTGAAATGCTGAGTGGAGCTGACCTCTCAATGCTGTCAGTTTATTTCCGGGATTTGTTGTTATTTTTTCGAGGGACTCATAGAAGACAAAGGCATCCGCAAATTCCTCACTTCCGTACAGGATGGAAGAAGCGGAGATCAATGCCTGTTCCATAAACTGGTTGTTCGGGGTCCTGATAACCTCTCTGTAATAGCCCAGGGCTTCATCCTTGTTTCCCGAAGAATTAAGACATTCTGCCAGATAAAATTGTGCGTTTAACCTGAAGCTTCCATTACGGAACTCACCCAGATAGTTTTTGAATACTTCAGATGCCCTGGTGCAGTTACCTGCCATATAAAGGTTCTCTCCCGAAATATAAAGAAGCGAATCCCTTTCTGTCGAACTTACATCTCCAAAACCAAGGTTCCTTACATAGGAAAAATAACTCTCCACATCATTCATTTCCACATAGGCATTCTTAAGGCCGGTCATCGCATACCGGGCTTCGGGAGTTGACGGGAAATTTTCAATCACCTTTTTAAACTGAGCCACCGACTTCTCATTTTCACCCTGATTGTAGTAAAGTAGTCCAAGCTGGACAATGGCCTGTGGAACAAACGAACTCGACGGATAATTTGCAATAATATTCACAAAATCAGCTTCACCCCGCCGGTAATCCTCCAATACCAGATAAGCTCTTCCCCTTTCATAAATCGCGCTTGGCACATAAGGAGATGACGGATATCTTGTTGTAAGCAATGTGAGAATATCGGTCTTGCTTCTGTTGTTATTGGTCAGACCGAGGCAAAAACCCTTCTGATACAACGCATAGTCGGCATTTTCCTTTCCATTGGCTATCACCATGTCGTAATAGCTGACAGCCTGGTTGTAGTTTGTGTTAATAAAATAACAATCTGCAATCCTCAGCCTGGTGTCATACTGAACCTCGGGCTTTGCCCTGGAAAATGAAGCCTCAAAACTCCTGAACTCAGACAGGGCTTTGGTGTAATCCTTCAGATTGTACCAGACATAACCAAGATTATATCTCAGAAGAGAAGCTTCAGACAGGTTCAACGCCCCGGGGATTCCCATAAAGGTCATGTAATCATTTTTTGCTTCTTCGTACCTTCCACTCCTGTATTCTGCCTCCGCTTTCCAGTAGAGAGCCCTTGCCTTCAGTTCCCTGTTATGCCTTTCATAACGAAGCGACTTGTCGAACATGTCAATGGATTCCTCTATCTGCATATTTCTGAAGAGTTCCAGCCCCCGGTAAAAAGCCACCCTCTGGTAAGCAGCCTCAAGTCGTGAGTCTTTGTTCCTTATCCTGTCGAGAGCAGATAAAGCCGCCTGGTAATTCCTTATTTCCGTGAATGTTGCAACCAGATAATTATATGCTTCTTCAATCCTGGGAGAATCCGGATACATTTCGATGTACTCCTGGAATGCAGCAATGGCTTCCCCGAAAGGTGAAGTCGATGTTTCATAGGTCAGTTTTGCATAGCTAAGCAATGACTCCTCCCTGAGCTTTTTGTCAAAGTCCATCCTGGATGCCTGACCAAAGGCAAACTGGGCCCTCTTC
>JAKLIJ010000067.1 GCA_022709665.1 Bacteroidota bacterium | reverse complement strand
TCTCGGTGAACACTCCCCCTCCCACCAGCACTTCCTTCGACTTGGGAGTCAGGTACTTGCTAATTGATTCAGGGATGCTTTCCACACAGCAAAGACCTCTTTTCCTGGCTTCCTTCATCCATTCGGCGGAATAGTTGTCTCCTTCAAAGCGGACTTTTTCCGAATCGATTATAGCTTTTTTCAGTACCTGGAAGATAGCTTCATCCTTACCTCTGCCTTTTTTGATAAGTACGTCAACGTCTCTCTTGAATTTTCTGAGCTGAAAAGCCACTGCCGAATTGAGTGCAATGGCGGCAGCGCTGCAATTGGCTGAAGAACCCACTGCCCTGAATTCAAATTTGTTTCCGGTAAATGCAAAAGGCGAAGTCCGGTTCCTGTCGGTGTTGTCGAGAAGTATCTCGGGAATTTTACCTATGCCGAGCTTCAGCTCAGTCTTCTGTTCAGGGCTCATCTTGCTGTCGGAGACTTTTTTTGAAATGTCATTCAGCATCTTGCTCAGGTAGGTGCCGAGGAACACCGATATTATTGCAGGCGGAGCTTCATGACCTCCAAGCCTCCAGGAATTGGATTCATTCATCACCGATGCCCTGATAAGTTCATTGCTTTCATAAACTGCTTTAAGAACGGTAACAAGGAAAGTAAGGAACTGAAGGTTTGTCCTTGGATTCTTTCCGGGGGTAAGAAGATTCACCCCGGTATTTGTTGACAGCGACCAGTTGTTGTGTTTCCCTGAACCGTTAATTCCGGCATAGGGTTTTTCATGAAAGAGAACGCGGAATTTGTGCTTTCTTGCTACTCTTTTCATTACATCCATGAGCAACTGGTTATGATCAATGGCAAGGTTTACCTCCTCGAATATGGGCGCACACTCAAACTGGTTGGGAGCCACTTCATTATGGCGTGTTTTAACCGGAATCCCGAGTTTGTGTGCTTCGCATTCGAAATCCTTTATAAAACACATGACTCTCCTGGGTATTGAACCAAAGTAATGGTCGGCAAGCTGCTGATCCTTCGAAGCAGTATGACCCATAAGTGTCCTGTCGGCAAGCTCAAGGTCGGGGCGTGCATAATAAAGCGCCTCGTCGACAAGGAAATATTCCTGTTCAATTCCAAGAGTCGGAAATACTTTGTTTACATCTTTGTCAAAAAACTGGCAGATATCAACAGCAGCCTTGTCGAGTTCATACAGCGATTTAAGAAGCGGGGCTTTGTAATCGAGCGCTTCTCCCGTGTATGATACAAAAATTGTAGGGATACAAAGAGTATTTCCCACTATGAACATGGGAGAGGAAACATCCCAGGCGGTATATCCCCTTGCCTCAAAAGTATTCCTGATTCCTCCGCTTGGGAAACTTGATGCATCAGGTTCCGACTGAACGAGAACCTCGCCTGAGAAGTTCTCCACGAGATGCCCGTTTTCTCCGAAATCGATAAACCCGTCATGCTTTTCGGCTGTACCGTCGGTAAGAGGATGAAACCAGTGAGTATAATGGGTAACCCCGCGTTCAAGGGCCCAGGCTTTCAGCCCTATCGCCACCTGATCTGCCTCGTTCCGTGTAAGGGACTTGCCTTCGTTGATGGCCCGTTTTATAACCTTGAATGCGGCGGTCGACAGGTAATGCTCCATCTTGTGAATATTGAAAACATCAATCCCAAAATACTTTGAGATGTTGTTTGCCGGAGGTGTGGTTTCGAGAGGGACTCTTCCGAACACTTCCTTTAACGCGCTAAATCTGAGTTCTGCCATATATTAAATTTTTATATGGCAAAAATATAGGATTTTTCAAACCACCATCATTTTTATCAAGGTTTTTTTAGAAATACTATCATTTTTTTGTTTACACCCCCTTTTTTTATTGACGAAATCTTATTTTTTTACATTTTTACGATCACACCCCCCCGTTCCAGCCGGGAAACTTAAACGGGAATGAAGCGGCCCGCCTTTATAAAAAGATGAATATAAAGGGTAGCTTTTTACAGGGGGATCCCCCGGACCAGACCAGGATCTCAATCATTTCTGCATCCTGGCCCGGAGAAGCGTCCGAATAATGATTTTTCAAAATCAACAGCAACAACCTTATACTCGGGAGTCAGTGTAAATTCGTCCGCAATTCCGCTGGTCAGGTAGTTTATTGATGCTTCGGGGAAATGGAAAGTTGTATAGACAACTCCCGGTTTCACCACATCAGTGATCCTTGCCTTCATGACAGTATTACCCCTGGCTGAAAACAGACTTACGGTGTCATTATCGGATATCCCTTTTCTTTTGGCATCAACCGGGTGGATGAACAGAATATCTTCTTTAACAAGCTGGCTGTTCGGGGTTCTGCGTGTCATGGAACCGCTGTTGTAATGCTCGAGTATCCTTCCTGTTGTAAGGATATAGGGGAATTTTTCCGAATAGCTCAGAAGTTCCTCAGTTTCCTCAAAGTCCCAGACATGAAACTTCCCCTTTCCCCTTTTAAATGACTCCGTATGAAGTATCAGAGTACCGCTTCCGTCTTCATTTACCGGCCACTGTTTCCCGTTACTTCCGAGTTCTTCCCATCTTACACCTTTGAAAAATGGAACAATGCCTGAGATTTCCCTGAGGGCAGAGGCAGGATGGTATTCTTCCTGAAAAAATCCCATCCTGTTCATTATTTCAGTAATTATCTGTCCATCGGGCTTTGTTCCCGGAAGGGGATCAACAACCCTGTTAACCTTCTGTATCCTTCTTTCGCCATTTGTAAAGGTCCCTTCCTTTTCGAGGAATGATGAAGCAGGAAGGACTACATCTGCAATTCGTGCAGTATCAGTCATAAACAATTCCTGTACTACAAGGAATTCAAGGTTTTCCAGGGCATTTCTGACATGGCAGGTATTTGGATCCGTTTGCAGGAGATCCTCTCCAATGATCCACATAGCTTTCAGGTCTCCTTTTTCGGATGCCCTGAACATTTCAGGGATCCTGTATCCTGTTCCTGACGGTACGGATTTCCCGTAATAGTCGGAGTAAAGCTTGTTGACCACCGGATCGTCAACCGGCAGATAGCCGGCTCCCTGATGCGGCTGAACACCCATATCTGCTGCTCCCTGGACATTGTTCTGTCCTCTCAGCGGGTTTACTCCGGCTCCTTCCTTTCCTATATTACCGGTCATCATTGCAATATTTGCAATCAGTGTTATAGCCTTGGTTCCCTGCCAGTGTTCCGTTACACCAAGTCCGTGAAACTCCATCGCCGCCTTTGCTGCCGAGTATTCGATGGCCGCAGCTCTGACAATCTCGCGGTCCACGCCGCAAACAGTTTCCAGTTCATCAATATCCAGACTACGGAGGTGCTTCTCAAACTCCTCCCAGCCTTCTGTCCTGTTCGCTATGAACTCAAAGTCAGTCCTCCCGTATTCAAGAATAAAACGGGCGAACATATTAAGAATGGCAACGTTTGTACCCGGGCGGTTCTGAAGATGATATTTTGCAAAGCGGGCCAGCTCGATTTTAAGCGGATCTATCACGATAAGAGGGATTCCCGACTGGGCAAGTGCTCTTATCCTTGCTCCGGTAACAGGGTGGGCTGCAGTGGGATTTGCTCCGACCAGAAGGATACATCCTGTCTTATAGAGATCGTCGATCGAATTTGTGGCCGCACCTGTCCCGTAAGCCCACTGCATTCCCATGGCAGTGGGAGCATGGCATACCCTCGAACAACCGTCAATATTATTTGTCCCGATCACAACCCTTATAAACTTCTGCATAAGGTAATTTTCCTCATTTGTACATCGGGCCGAGGAGATCCCGGCTATTGAATCGGGACCGTGTTTATCCTTTATCTCATTAAGCTTTTGTGCAATATGATCATAAGCCTCATCCCAGGTTGCTTTCTCAAAATTGCCATTCCGCCTTATAAGCGGCGCGGTCAGCCTGTCGGGATGTTTATAGAATTCAAAGGCGAAACGTCCCTTCAGGCAGGTGTGGCCCCTGTTTACGGCAGCATCAACCGGAGCTTCGATCCCTCTGACCTCTCCTAAGGCCACTTTTACATCGAGATTGCATCCTACGCCGCAATAGGTACAGGTTGTCCTTATAATCTTTTCAGCAACTGCCGTTTTTGTTCCGAAACGGTCGGATATGGCATTGGTGGGGCAGGTTTGGACGCAGGCGCCGCACGAAACGCATCCTGAAGAAATGAAATCGGTATCGTATCCCTTTATTATCCTGCTTTCGAAACCCCTTCCGGATATTCCCAGGACGTGCTCGCTCTGAAGCTCATCACAGGCCCTGACACACCTGTAGCATTTGATGCACTCGCTTAAATCTGACCATATATAGGGATGACTTCTGTCGGGTTGTGCCTCTGATCTCTTCCTGTTTTCGGGGTACCTGACAACGGGAACTCCAACGGCAGCGATAACTTTCTGAAATTCAGTAGGAAGCCTGCCAGGTTGCGGATGTATCTTATCATCCGGGTAATCACTAAGAATAAGCTCGATTATATTCTTCCGGAGTTTCCTTATTCTCTCTGTCGACGGATATATGTAATATCCGCCCGAAACAGGTGTATGGCATGAGGCCATCACCCTGGCGGGCCCGTTTTTTGAGAGAGCAACTTCCACGGAACATATCCTGCATGATCCATAGTTGATCAGGTTGTCAGCCTGACATAGGGTCGGAACGAGGTCCCTTCCCCTGTTTCTCCTGATGAAATCAAGGATAGTCTCACCTTCCTTAATCTCAAAGGGTATGTCGTCGATATGTGCTGTTATATCCATCATGCTGATAATCAATAGAACATTTGACTCATCTCATCAGGGAAATATTTCATTGCGTTACGGACAGGCAATGGAAGCCCGCCTCCAAGGGCACAGAGTGATCCCAGCTGCATGGTGTCGAGAAGGTCGTTGAAAAGCTCTCTGTCAATTTTTCTTCCTTCCCTGATTGCTCCTGCGAGCAGTTCCTCTCCCCTTTTTGCTCCCAGGCGGCATGGGAAGCATTTACCGCACGACTCCCTGGATGTAAATTCAAAAAGGTGCCACAGCAATTCAGATATGCTGAATTCTTCAGGGACAGACACCACACCGGCGTGTCCGAGCAGAAAACCGTTTGCAGAAAACGATTCAAAATCGAGTGTCAGCCTGTCAACCATTTCTGAAGGGACGATGCCGCCCAGCGGACCGCCGATCTGAAAGGCTTTTACCGGGTATCGTGTACCTCCTCCCAAATCTTCGAACACTTCCCTGAGGGGTGTTCCCATTCTCACTTCAAAAAGGCCGGGACTGTTGAAGGCTCCGTCGAGTGACACCAGTTTTGTCCCGGGCGATTTTTCCGTCCCAAGCGCCGCATAAGCTTCGCCTCCTTCGGTAAGTATGTATCTTATATTAGCGAAAGTCTCCACATTGCTGAGCAGAGTCGGCAAGCCGAACAGTCCATATGTAGCCGGATAGGGTGGTCTTGTTCTTACTTCCGGCCTCAGGCCTTCCAGTGAGTTTATAAGGGAGGTTTCCTCACCGCAGATATATGCTCCTGCTCCTTCAACGACATGAAATGTGAATTCCTTATCGCATTTCCATAAATTCCTGCTTGTAATCTTTTCAGAAACAAGTTCTCTGACTGCGTTTTTTACTGCTGTAACTGCCTCGGGATATTCACCTCTTATATATAGTATCCCTGTATCGGCTCCTGTTACCATTCCGGCAGCCATCATTCCGAAAAGAACAGAATGCGGACGTTCTTCCAGAAGCCACTTGTCAGAAAATGCTCCGGGATCTCCTTCGTCGGCATTGCAGATAATGTATTTCCTCGTTCCCAAAGCGGAGCGCGATGCCTGTTTCTTGGCTGAAAAAGAAAAACCCGCTCCTCCGCGTCCCCTTAGTCCCGACCTTTCTATCTGCCCGATCGCCCCGGAAATATCGGAGCAGAATGTTCTGAGGATTCCATAGTATTCCTTAAGATCTCCGGGAGGATTTAGCAGGGCAGGTTTCCCGGCATTGGTCCCGGTTCTGATCTTCACAGCTGCCTTACCGGCACTCTCAGGTTCAGGTACCGGCAATGGAGATCCATCCCATACCAATGTCCTTCCTCCTTGCATGAATGCATTGTTTGAATGACAGTGGCCCAGACAGGTTACCGTACCAATTTCATCCTCACCATAGATCTTCAGAAGCTCCTGTTTTAGTCTTATATTGCCTCCTGAAGTAAGACATGCAGTTCCGTCGCAGATAAAGACCTTTTTTCCCCTGTGTTCCTTTTTAAGAAAATCATAAAATGAGCTTACCCCCAGAACTGATGACCTTCCTATAAGGTATTTTTCACGGATCGCATCCGCAGATTCTATTCCAGCCCGGCCATCACCGGCCCCGGCTCTGACGATTTCTTCAAAGAGACTCTCCTTTAGCCCTTTGCGCTCTGATAAACCTCTTAGATTCCTTGACATATTCAACCTGAGATTTAAGTATAACCTTAACCATTAGCAGACCCGGCCAATACTAATCCGGCAAGTACACACTGAACTGTCAACGTGATATTTGACGTATACAAGATATTGAATTATTATCATACCTGGCGCAACATGAGAATTATCACTTTTTTCCTGACAACCGGCCGGATATCCGGATTACATGTTTCCGGCAAATTGATTCCATCAGGCTTGTTTGTGATCATATTATTGTATTTCTGATAATTACATTAAAGGAAACAATTTAGGATATGAACCTGTTTTTAAAGGAAATTTGTTATATTTGTCGCCTGATTTAAAAAAGATCCGTTTTATTCAAAGAATATATCATTCATGTCAGCACTTCAATTTTTAAGGGAAAAGGCAGGAGTACTTGTTGCCTTTGTTATTGGCCTTTCGTTATTCATTTTTGTTATAGGTGATTTTTTCAGCGGCGGTACCGGGCAGTCTGCCAAGGCAAGAAAGTATTATGAAATCGGAACTATTGGTGACGAGTCTCTTTCCTATCAGGATTTTGAAACCGAAGTATCAAATCTGGTGGAGATTTACAAGCTCTCAGGCAACACCAGCCTTGATGAGTCCACCACCGAATCGATAAGGGAGCAGACCTGGCAGAAGATGATAAGGGAAAGGATTCTCGACAATCAGTACAAAAAGCTTGGAATCGGAGTAAGTTCTGAAGAAGTTGACGAACTGGTTCTTGGGAACAATCCTCATCCAATTGTGCTTCAGCTTTTTACCGATCAGCAAACCGGCGCTTTCAACAAGTCGGTTCTCGTCAACTTTCTTAAGAATACAGAGGTTGATGAAACCACAAACAAATACTGGCTTTTCTTTGAAAATGAGATAGTAAACGACAGGCTTGGAACAAAATACAACACACTTGTGTCCAAGGGACTATATGTCACATCGAAACAGGCTGAGTTTGACAGCGGCCTTTCATCATCTACTGTCGATTTCAGCTATATAGTTAAGAACTACTCATCGATTTCGGATTCACTGGTCAGAATAGCAGGATCCGACATCGAATCTTATTACAACAAGCATAAGGAAAGCTTCAAGAAAACTGCTCTGAGGGATATCGAGTACGTTACATTCGATGTTGTTCCATCTGAGGAAGACGTGAAGCAGGCAGAAGACTGGATCAACAATGCCAGGAACGAGTTCATGACAGCCGAGGACCCTGTTCAGTATATTAATCTTACCGCCGATACCAGGCATGTCGGATTTTATGTTCCCATCAGTGAAGTTCCTGCCCAGCTTGTCGATTTTGTAAAGAAAGAGGACAGGACGGAAGTTTTTGGTCCTTACAATGAAGACGGATCTCTTAAGATAGTTCGTCTCCTCGATGCAGCCGACAGACCTGACTCTGTTCATGCCCGTCACATTTTGATTTCAGCCGGACAGATGCGCAGCCTGGCTGATGCCAAAGAAACAGCCGACAGCCTCTTGAAACTTATTAAGTCAGGAACATCGTTTGCCACACTGGCCATTACAAATTCCGACGACCAGGGTTCCGCTCAGCTTGGAGGCGACCTCGGATGGTTCCCCGAAGGCATGATGGTTGTTCCCTTTAATAACGCATGCTTCTCCGGCAAAAAAGGAGACATTATGACTGTAGAAACCAGCTTTGGCATACATATCATTGAGATACTGGCCCAGTCAAAGACCACGCGCAAGTATCATTACGGCGTAGTGGACAGAAAGATAATTCCCGGGTCGATGACCAACCAGAGGATTTACAGCGACGCCAGCCAGTTTGCGGGCGCCAGCAACACCTACGAGAAATTCAATCAGGTAATTACAGAAAAAGGTCTGACCAAAAGGGTAGCCAATGATATCAATCCCCAGCAGAAAACGCTTCCGGGCATGGATAGTCCCCGCTCACTAATTATATCGTTGTTCCAGACAGAAAAAGGAAAGATAGTGCTTGACAACAACGATCAGGCTGTTTTTGAAATCGGCGACAAATACGTTGTTGCCTATTGCACCAGGGTAACTGAAGAAGGGATTGCACCGATGAAGGATGTGGAGACCGATATCAGGTTTCAGGTTGTAAAAGAAAAGAAAGCTGAAATACTCGCATCTGAATTTGAAAAGAACGGCGGAGCAGGCAAGAGTATTGAAGACATAGCCTCCGCAATGGGTCTTTCGGTCCAGGAAGCTACACAGATCACTTTCAGATCTTACTCTGTTCCCGGTGCAGGGGTAGAACCCGCTCTTATTGCAGCTGCTGCTGCTTCAAAGCAGGGATCTGTTTCCGGACCGGTCAGGGGGGAGAACGGAGTCTACATGCTTTCAGTCAACAATGTTGCAGCAACGACCGATCAGGATCTGAGCATGCTTAAGGAAAGGCTCACTGCCACCTACCAGATGAGAGGAAGCTACGAAGCCTATGAGGCTCTGAGAAAAGCGGCAAATATTGTAGACAAGAGATATAAATTCTATTAGCAGTATACCAGATCTGTAATCTGGCAGAAGATACAAACCGGTTTGCTGAAAGAAATTTCGCAAACCGGTTTTGTTTTGCTGTGTATCCTCATTATGGTCCGGAAACAGGATCATAAGCATGAGGAATAAGCCTGTCATTATTATAAACATAGTTTCCGACAGAGCTGAAAAGCCGGTATCTGGCTGCTACATGTTCCCTTGCACCTTCGGGAGCGGGTTCAAGCCTCAGCTTATCCCTGATGGAATAAACTGAATCGTATGAGAAGAAATAATCGTTGTATATGAATTCCCTCGAATCGCGGTTATCCTGCATGAGAAGAATTTTTTTTGTGCTTCTGAAATTTGCGGCAGTGTCGAGGCCTTCTGTAATCCAGCTTACATAATCCGGCTCTTTCATATCATAGCCCGATGAAAGCATTGCCCACAGGGAAGGAGCCACGTCAGTGACGGAAACAAGAGATTCAAATTTTCTTGCCTCCTTCAGAAGAGGCGACCATATTATAAGAGGAACGTGATACAGGCTTAATCTGGAGGAAATTCCGAAATTGGGGATATAGTGATCCCCGGTAATGACAAAGATCGTATTACTGTAACCGGGAAGAGAGCTGTATCCTTTAAAAAACCGCCTCAGGGCATCGTCACCATAGACGAATGAAGCCAGGTGTCCGATAAGAAGGTTATTCTTTTTTCTTTGCTCCGGGTCAGGACTATTGTTTAACTTCCGGGCTGTCTCAACATATTTCTCTTTGCCGGGGATGTCGAGCTCGTTATGGGCAGATAGTGTAACATAGATATCGAGGCGTGGTGAACTTCCTTGCGAAGCCAGCCATTCCAGTGATTTCTGAAACATCAGACCGTCGGCATAACCCCATTCATTGGCGAATTTCTCCTTGTATCCCGATGATTTGTACTCTTCATACATGGGAGCCAGACGATCAATTCCCTGCCTTTCCATGAACGATCGTACATTGTCAAACTCGTAGTAACCTGCATAAAACATATTTGTTGTGTATCCATTCCTCTTCAGCAGGCTTACAAGCGATTCATGGGCAGGCATCTTCCCGAATTGAAATCCGGTATTGCCGTTGGGAAGCGAGCCCAGTAATGCCGGCAGGATTCCAAAGCTCCTCATAGCCGTTGAAATACAATTCTCCCAGTAAAGGCTGTGATTTGCAAGAGAATCGAGGAAAGGTGTGAAACTGCCCGACCATGCATTTTCTCCGCTAATGCCCCGTCCCAGACTCTCGCATATAATCAGTACGATATCCGGTTTCTCTTCCTGCTTAGAAAAGAATGGAGAAAGGACGTCGGGAGTATTATCGTACCTCATATAAGGATAAAGAGTGTCGGCAATCTTCCATTCAGGGAATTCTGAAACAAACTCCTTCAACCGGGCAGGATCAGCATTATTCTTTGGGTTCTGACTCTTGTTGTAACTGATATCTTCATAGATGAAATAAAGGGCCCTGTTGATTATAAACCTGTTATCCTGAGTATTCCGGCCATAAAGTCTGTAAGGATGAGATATCATGAAAACTGACATCAGCAGGACCGTACCGGACGACATGGCAACTATTCTTGAATATCTGTCTGTCTTTCTTGCGAGTCTGACAGACACCCAGGAGAAAAAAGTAACAAGTATTACTCCTGCAAGAATGAAAACCACAAGGTTTCCATAACTGGTTACCGTGGTATAGATCTCATTAAAAGGTCTTATGAGTATCTCCCTGTCAAGAGGTTTTCCGCTGAAGAAGGCGTATATAACAAGAATTACCTGAAGCAGAAAGATGCTTCCGTAAGAAACCGAAATAATCTGCAATGAAGCGTTGAAAAAGCGCTTGTTCAGAATAATGTAGACAGGAATAAAGGCAAGAAAGATACATCCGCACCAGATAATGTCATTTAAAAGGCAGGAAAGGAAGATCCTGAAATCTGATTCAATGTTGAAGAGGGGTGCAAGAAGGAAAAAATCTGCACAACGCAACAGAATATTTGCTGCCAGGTAGACTGTTCCGAGAATCAGGTAGGGCTGAAAACGATCCAGGACTTTCGTCATAGAGCTTCCTTTTGATTCAAAAGACTTGGTTTTCGTTCAGGTGTTGCATTTTCAATGGTCTGATTTCAGGGAGTCATCAAACTCTCATACAGTGAGATCAGTCGTTTTCTGATCTCATCCTTATCAAACTGGGTAATCAGTCTGGCTGAGATTTCTTTACCGCGGGAGTAGTATCCGGCGTTGCTTAACATTTCAGAAGTCATGTCAATGAACTCCCGGGTGTTGCCAGCTTTAAGATATGGATTTTCATAAAGCGTTCTATATTCGGGGATATCCCTGAAAATAACCGGTATTCCGCTTGCGGCTGCTTCGAGCGGGGCAAGGGGGCAGTTTTCCTGCCATGAAGGGAACAGCATCAGGTCAGCTGCGGAATAAATGGCCGGCATTTCTTCGAGGCTGATCTGTCCGGTTCGGATTACGTTTGGGCCGGCTTTCCTGAACCTCTCATTTATTCTTACCACTCCTTCGGTGAGGGGGCCGAAAGGTCTGCCGCCTGCCCAGACAAATTTTGCTTCCGGGACAGCTTCTGCAACATCGAGGAAGTCTTCAACTCCCTTTCTTTTTTGGATCTGTCCGACACCCAGTACAACAAACTCATTTTCAGAAATCCCAAGTTTTTTTCTTTCCTTATTTCTCTTCTCCTCGGTTCTCTTCCAGATTTCAGGATATACAGGGTTTCCAATTCTGACTATGCGGGTATTTGCTCCTGTTTCCCTGATAGCCTGTTCAACCATAGGGGATATGGCAATGCAGACATCTGCAAATTCATATACTTTTTTCAAGCCCCATTTTGTAAAAGGGTATAAGAATTTCCAGCAGGGGAATGATCCTTTTACGGAGTCAGGTATTACATGAGCGGTAAAGACTCTTTTGCCCTTGTATTTGCGTCCTTTCCAGAAGTAGTAAAGGAAATAAGTATGACTGTGGAAGACATCTCCGCTGCCCTGTCCGTTTACGACGACGGTTATGTCGTCCTTTTCGTGCAGCAGCCGGATATGGTCGAGAAAAGCTGTATGAACCCCGGTCCCTTTTACCAGGAAGCTGGTTTCGGAGATCACATGAATTTTCATTTACCGGTTATAATATTTGGTAAAAATATATCAATTTTGATTGAGCAACAAAAAAGCCCTTCAGTTTCCTGAAGGGCTTTTGTTAAAGGTGGCGACTACCTACTCTCCCGCGATTGCAGTACCATCGGCGCTAACGGGTTTAACTTCTCTGTTCGGAATGG
>JAKLIJ010000066.1 GCA_022709665.1 Bacteroidota bacterium | reverse complement strand
ATCGGCTGGATTATTGCAAGGAGGGTAAAGATGACAGCCATGCCTCAGCTGGTATCTTTCTTTAACGGGATGGGAGGTGCGGCAGCAGCTCTTATTTCGTTGATGGAGTTTCCCCATATAAGCGCCGAACTGGTTGCCAGGACAGGGATGGCCAACGGACAGGTTCTTGCAATTCTTATAGCTCTCATTATAGGCTCGGTTTCTTTTGCCGGAAGCATGATTGCCTTCGGAAAGCTCGACGGCTGGATAGGGGATATGAGGGTAAAGGCAATGAAGTATGTGAACCTGACGATACTTTTTTTGCTTCTGGCATCGGTAGTTTATGTTATGACACGCGATGTTCAGGCAAGTTCTGAACTTACTTCACTGATCTATATCATTCTGGGCGTTTCACTTGTTTACGGAGTTCTGTTTGTAATGCCGATAGGAGGGGCTGATATGCCCGTTGTAATATCTCTTCTGAACTCCTTTACGGGTGTGGCTGCTGCAATGGGAGGATTTCTCTACAACAACCAGGCAATGCTGACCGGAGGCATACTGGTGGGATCTGCAGGTACCATACTTACCATTCTTATGTGCAAAGCCATGAACCGGTCACTGCTGAATGTTATTGTAGGTGTGTTCGGGGGTGGCGGGAGTTCTGTTGCAGGTGAAGCAGGAACAGTAAAGGAGATCAATCTGTCGGACGCTGCTGTCCTGTTAAGTTATTCAAAGAGGGTGGTTATAGTTCCGGGTTACGGACTTGCTGTTGCGCAGGCCCAGCATATCTGCCACGAGCTGGATAAATTGCTGGAGGAGAAGGGTGTGGAAGTCAGATATGCAATTCACCCTGTGGCCGGAAGGATGCCCGGACATATGAATGTGCTCCTTGCCGAGGCTGACGTTCCTTACGAGCAGCTTGTAGAAAGCGATGAGATAAATCCCGATCTTCCCAATACGGATGTTCTTATTGTTATCGGAGCAAATGATGTGGTAAACCCGGCGGCAGAAGATGATCCTTCGAGTCCCATTTACGGCATGCCTATTATAAAAGCGCGTGATGCAAAGAACGTCATCGTGATGAAAAGAGGAATGGGCAAGGGCTATGCAGCCATAGAGAACATGCTCTTTTTTAACGACAGGACAAGGATGCTTTTCGGAGATGCCAAAAACACCCTGCAGGCTCTTGTCAATGAGATCAAAAACCTGTAAAATGTCAGTTTACTATCAATAATGTCTTCTCATGCTGAAAAACTTCTGAGTCTTAGATCTGCCATGAAGGCAGACGGGATTGACATTTATATAATTCCCAGTTCTGATCCCCACCTTGGAGAATACATACCTGAACACTGGCAGATAATCAAATGGCTAACAGGCTTTACGGGCTCTGCAGGTACTGTTGTGGTTACTGAGTTCCATGCGGGATTATGGACCGATTCCAGGTATTTTATACAGGCTGCCAGGCAGCTGTCCGGTTCGGGATTTGAATTCATGCGTCCCGGTCAGTACCAGAGGAACGATTATATGGATTTTATTGCCGATAATGCCGGAAAAGAAATGAAAATCGGATTTGACGGCAGGATATTTCCTGTCTCCTCTTTCAGAAGGCTTGAAAAGAGACTTGAAGGGAAAAATATGATTTTTAAGACCAGCTGCGATTTAATATGGCCGTTGTGGCCAGACCGCCCGGCCATGCCTTTCTCAGCAGCCTTTGATCATGCGCTGGAATATTCCGGTAAGGGAAGAGCAGAAAAGCTTGGCGAAGTGAGGGACCGGATGAAGAGAGCCGGTGCCGCATACCATCTTTTATCTTCCCCCGACGACATAATGTGGCTTCTGAATATCAGGGGCAATGACTTGAAATACAGTCCGCTGTTGTTGTGCTTTGCACTAGTGGGGCTGGAACAGGCGCTGCTTTTCATTGATCAGGCAAAGATACCGCCAATGCTTGCAGCTGAATTTGACAGGCTTGGAATAGTTATACTGCCTTATGATGAAGCTTCTGAGATAATTCAGGAAGTCATCGAAGGGGAGTCTGTCATGTTTAACCCTCAGAACACATCGGTTGATTTATTCCGGGCACTGACAAAAATGTCGGGGTCCGTCGAGGGAATCAGCATCCCGGCCGGGTTGAAATCGGTTAAGAACCCGACAGAGATAGCAAATATCGGAAAGGTGATGATCAGGGACGGCGTTGCACTTACGAGGTTCTTCCACTGGTTCGGTAGTAACCATGGAATCACTGAAATGTCTGAAGATCAGCTTTCTGAAAAGATTGATGAATTCAGGGCAGAACAGGAAGGATTTTTAAAACCTTCGTTTGAGACCATAGTGGCTTTCAATGAGAATAGCGCCCTTCCGCATTACCATGCAGAAAAAGGTTCGGGAGCAGAGATAGGGGACAGGGGAATACTTCTTGTTGATTCAGGAGGTCAGTATCCCGGAGGTACTACCGATATTACCAGAACAATTGCAATCGGGATCCCGTCGGCTCAGCAGATTTCCGACTTTACACTTGTCCTGAAAGGCCACATCAATCTTGCTCTCAGTAAGTTTCCGGAAGGAACAAGAGGTTATCAGCTTGACCTGGTTGCACGGAGAGCAATGTGGGGCTCCGGAATGAATTATGCCCATGGAACCGGTCATGGAATTGGATACTGTCTCAATGTTCATGAAGGACCCCAGAGCATCAGCCCGGCTGATAACAAGACTGCCATAGAGGAAGGAATGCTTACATCAAATGAACCGGCGATTTACAGGGAGGGGGAATATGGGATCAGGACGGAAAATCTCATTCTTTGCTACAGCGATGAAGAAACTGAGTTCGGAAAGTTTCTAAGATTCGAGACCATTTCATTATGCTATATAGATAAGTCGCTTATTGACAAGTCGCTGCTCGATCGAACTGAGACAGACTGGCTCAATGCCTATCATGCTGAAGTCTTTGACAAGCTTGGCCCTCATTTGTCAGACGACGAGAAGATCTGGCTCAGGGAAAAAACAGAGCCAATATAGTTGCTGACCGGTTCCCTTCATTTTCTTTACCCATTCCCCGGCACCTTCCTTAATAATTTTTGTGGAGGTGGGCGTGGGGAGTATTTTACCTTATAACATCCATAATCTGCGACAAGTCGATAACAGGGAATTCCGTGATTCTCAGACGTGCACTTCCATAAGGGACCAGTTCAATGATTTCATTGGAGCTCTCAGGTTTCACAGGACTTTCAGGGGGAATATCGGCAGAGTTATCCTTCAATGTCCATCCCGGTATGAGCATGCCCCTGGTTTTTATGATCACCGGGGCATCCTGTTCCCAGGGCAGGTACCTGGCCGAGTCGGTTGACCAGATCATATCACCCCTGTCGGCAAAGGGATATTTCCCGGGTTCTCCTGAAATGACCTTGATTCCTCTTTTCAGGTTGTTCCTGTCAGTCATAAGTCCGTAGTTCCATGGGGTAAGCGGATTAATCTCCCAGTCGACGCTTCCCATGTATCCGAAATTATCGTAATTGATTTTGACACTTTTGTATTCTTTTCCTATCCTGAGAGAGAAATAAAGGGGGCCTCTTAGCAGCGATAAGGAATTATTGTATCTGTTCTCAGCTCTTATATCCATAGGCAGTTCCAGTGTGATTACCTCATCAGGATCCCAGCGGGAAAAGATTTGAGCAGTCGCTCCGCCTTTTTCGTATAATATCTTGTCCTTATAGCTTATCACGGCAGTGTCGGCCCAGCCGGGAATTCTCATATAGAAGGAGAACCTGACAGGTTTGTCTGACATTATCCTGAATCGGATCTTCCCGTCGAAGGGATAATTTGTTTCTTCGGTTATTTCCACAGGCTGACCTTTCCCGACCAGTGCCTTCACGGTTGAAGGTCCGTAAGCCACTGCGATCAGACCGTTGTCGTTTGTTGACATCCAGAGGTTTGAAACGAATTTTGGCCATCCCTGGTGCATGTTTGCAAGGCAGCATGCGAAATTAGGCATCAGTCCGTAAATATTGGAATAGTCGCCGTTGGTGCTCCAGGCTCTTTTTTCTCCGTTAACCACTACCTGGTTTGACTGCTGGTCGTACTGGTGGGCCCACATGTCGGGTGTTGTTGTTCCCGGAAGTGCGTTGTAGGTAAGAAGTTCCAGTCTGTCGGCCAGCCTGTTGTCGCCGAAGATTGCAAATAATTCCTCAAGCGAATACATGTATTCCACCACGGCACACAGCTCTGTTCCGCGGTCGGGCGATTTTCCCGAGAGATGTTCGTCGCCCGAGAATCTTCCTCCGGCCTGTCCGTGATTGAGGTCATATTTTTCGATCCCGTCAAACACGGCATCACTGAATCTCCTTTCTCCCGATTGCTGATACCACAAACCCGGATATTTGATTGCCATCGCGTTATTCACAACATGAGCAGTAAGACCGTCGGGTCCCCAGTTGAGCGGAATTTTCTTTTCGGCTGATGCTGCTGAGTCCCATGGGAACTTTTCAAAGTAGGAAGTCCAGTCATAGCTGTTGTTTTGTATGGAGCTTATCACCTCAAGTATCCATGGTTCTTTTGTTTGCCGGTACAGCCAGTAGCCTGTGACTGCATTTTCCATGGCTCTGACGCCCCGCCAGTCCTTATCGGGCCAGTCGGGAGGCGTATCGTGAAGGTATCTGAAGTATTTCTTTAGCACATCGAGAGCCCTGACATCGCCTGTTGCTTCATAATATTGCATTAGAACCTTGTTTGCCACCGCCAGCGGCCACCTGTCCTTGTTTTTTGAAGGCCCGTACCAGCCGGTGTCGGCGCTGCTTGAGATTATCGGCTCGATCCATTCTTTTACCTTGTCCTTGAGCCTTTCATCATCCAGAAGATAAGCCAGGGGCACCAGGCCGTCGAGGAAATAAGGGCCTCTTTCCCAGGTTTCGCCTTCTCCTCCGCGCCACGACGAATTGACAAGGTCGGGCCAGAAGTCGTCAACATGACCGGTCAGTCCTCCCGCCTGGGCTTCGAGCTGGTCCCTGAGCCAGCCTTCGGGTTTTACTGAACCGAGAGGCAGTTTTATGTATGCATTCCGGATTAGCGGTTCGGGATTGCCGGGATAGTTGCTGTTATTCATATTGGAAGTGCATCCTGCAGAGAGCAGGGCGATTATGAACGTTCCCGCCAGTTTTGTCTTTTTCATTTGCCTCTTATTTGTGATGAAATTCCCAGATCTTCTTAATTTCAGGATTTATGCTACTGCCAATTTCCACGGCCTCGAATACCTGGATCATATCGAACCAGGCGACTCCCTTGCCGGGCATCCTGAGAACAGGATTCACCCGTGGTGAAGCAATCGAGTCACCCGGAATTGTAACGGATGTTACAAATTGGTTCCAATCATTGCCGGGAATGAAGCTCTTTTTCCCATAATCACCAAGTCCGATCTCGAAAACAGGACCCTTTTTATCAGGATTCATATCAGAATCGGTTTTTGCCCAAACTGACAGGATGTAAGTTTTCCCCTTTTCTATTCTGACAGGAAAGAATCTGAGTCTTGTGCCGCCATTTTGCCTAGGGGTTATCATTCTCAGGGCGTGGGTCCCCTCAATGTGTTCCCTTGTGTCGAGGAAACAGGTGGATCCGCGGTCGCCTTCGTTCCATGAATAACACGAGGATGGCACACCCGGACTTGATATATCCTCGAATCCCGGATCGAGTATAAGGTTATCCCTGTAAGGTTTGAAAACTTCCTTAGCCGGATTTACAGAAACAAGGTATACCTGTGACCCGAAGGATGAGAGATAGTCGGATATGGTGTTGCCATTCAATCTGATCAGCCTGTTTTCGAAGAGAACTCTTGCCTGACCTGTGGTTTTCCCGTAGATTCCAATGTCGACCTTTCGCGGCGCTCCGGCCTTGTTTACTGCAATTACCATCAGCCTGCCCTCGTGAAGGGTTGATGTGACAATGACGTCTCCTGTAGAAGAGGAAACGGGAAAAGGCTTCTCATCCGACAGAAGCCATGGGGTCATTTCAGCAATTTCCATAGCCATTCTTCCGCATTCGTTCCAGGCGGCTGTTGATTTTGGGAAGGAATTAAGACCGTGTCTGATGAAGTACTGGATTCCTCTGGCACCGTTAACTATCGACTGAAAGGTCATAGTCCTCATTTCCTGGATTGTAGGTTCCCGCTGCCACCATTCACCACCGCCGAAAGCCTGGGGAACTATCCAGACTGGTTTCCTCCCTTCAAAAGAGTTTCTCAGTTGCCGGGCAACTTCACCAGCCTGGTTAACTGATCCATTCGGGACAGGATAGGGGTCGGCCATTACTATATCCATGCAATCAGCGTATTTCAGGGCAGAAGAGAAAGGCGCCATAAAAACGATTGAGACCGGATGCCATGGATCGGCTTCTTTTATGGTTCTGTAGATTTCTTCGAGTGTGGAGGGAGGTATATTGAATCCGTTGGGTTCGTCGGAGATGTACCAGGCAAGCAGGGCCGGATGATCCATGAACGTCCTGATCTCATTCAGCAGCCTTTCCTTTTTTTCCTGGTCCGAAATTCCTTCGATTTGAGAGGAAACCCCACCGCCGCCCGAAACCGAAAGGAGGTTATAATGGACCTTCATGCCGAGTTCAGCGCATCTGTCCATATAAGCTTTTCTTTCTCCGAAATTTTCAGGAAGGATCTTCTGGTAGGGAGACATCATATTGAATCCTTTTACCACTTCTTCTTCGGCAAGCGTCTGCTGAACAGGTGAGTAGCAGTAGAATCCGAACGGGAAGAAGTCCCTGTTGTTTACAATAAGCCCGCCTGTCAACCGGTCGGTCTTTACTTCGTTTGCCTTGTGCTGAAGGATGATCAGTTCGCAGGAAGCACTGTAGAGGGAACCTCCTGAAGCCACAATTTCAGCGGTGACATTGTAGAAGCCCGGATTAAGGCTAATGGTGAAAGGTATGATTGAAATCCGTTTACCCGGCACGCCTTTCCAGGTGGCCAATTCATCACCGCCGGCCTTCAGCGATACCTGAAGAGTCCGGTTCACAAGCGGCTGTGGAAGATGCATCAGCATTTCCCCGTTTCTTTCTGTAGAATAGAAGCTCAGCCTTGTGTTCATTTTTACGGACCCGGTATCGATTTTTTGGCAGAAGGTCTCAGAAAGCGAACAAAGTAAGAAAGTTGCAAGAGCCAGTATCAGTTTTTTGCGCATAACAGGAGCTTGAAAGATCCGGACGGAAATCCGGACCACTAAAATTAATGACTTTCCGCAAAAAATCAATAAGCTGCGGGAATACCTACAGTACTTATCCGTCGGGGCAAAGTATCGGCAGGGCTGGGCATTGCCCCGTCTTACGTTGATCATTTGAAAACAATCCTGATTCTGATCTTGTCTTCTGTTGTTTTTCCGTTAGAGATGGCCGGTTTCCATTCAGGGCCTTCTTTCAGAAGCCTGATGGCTTCTTCAGAAAATATTCTGCCCGGACTTCTCACAACTTCAATGCTGTCGATTTTTCCATCCACCTTAACCCTGAAGGATAGAACTACAACATTTTTCTGACCGGAAGTTATTGTATCAGGTATTACCATGTTTTCAGATATATACCTGTTGAATTCCTTATGTCCGGTGACGGGAACCGGGGGACTGTAACCCGCATCAGAAACCCCGGTATCCGATGTGTTGCCGCTTACGCCGTAACCTACCACAACGACCTCATTCAGAGCCAGGGCCGAAGGATCGAGCTTTATCTCATTGCCGGCGCCGTGTAATGGTTTGAATTCTTTGGAATCCATTCCCAGGTAGCTGGCAACCAGTATCATATCAGGGCTGATGACGCCTTCGACGACAAAATTGCCGTTCTCGTCCGAAACCGTTCCATGTTTTGTGCCTTTTATTAATATGGTAGCTCCCGGTAAAGGCAGGTTATCTTCCGATGAAATAACTCTTCCGCTTATAGTTCCGGAAGGCAAGGCTGACCTGTCAGCAGAGGCAGCTTTTGCCTTCGCGCTCTTTTCAGCCATAACCGCCGGCCGTGCTTCCTGAATTTCAACTTGTCGGACCGCATCATGGGCAACGGCAATTTCTTCTTTCTTAATTGTTTCCTGTGGTTTGTCCTTTCCCGGTGCAGCCTGGTCATCTGCCATAACCAAAGGCTGGTTTGCTCCTGGCTCACTTGTGAACGGAGCGCTTGCAACTGCCTCGCCTGCTTCCGGTTCAACAATCTCCTTTAAAGGCTCTTCTTTCTGGATAGTAATCTCCCCAGGCCTGGTTTCGGGTTGATTATAGGCGATTTCTTCGATCCGGTTATCCGTCCGTTTGAGCAGCAGGACTACAGAAATGGCCATAAGGATTGTAATTGAAGCTGCAACTGAGTACCAAAGCTTTCTATGACCGCCAGAGACGCGTCTTCTGATCATCCTGTTCAATTCTTCAATATCTCTTTCAGCAGCTTCAGGATCAATATTGCTGAAGCCTTCAGATGCTTCTTCGGCAAAAGGATCCTTTTGAAGCTCCCTTTCAAAGGCATTCCTTTCCTTCTCAGTCATTTTTTCCGAATGATAGCGGAGGAAATCAGGTCCGTTATTCTTGCCGTTTTTATTCTTTTCTGACATTTTTACTTTCAAGACAAATTTTGAGATTTCTTTTGCCGTTCTGAAGATGGCTTTTCACCTTTTTCTCATCAATACCAAGGTCTGCCGAGATCTCATGGTAGCATCTGTCGTTATAATAGAATTGTCTGATGCAGCTTCTCTGTTCCTCATTGAGCCTCTTGATGCAGTCCTCAATGGCTTCGTTAAGAGATAGCTGCTCATCCTCTTCATCCAAAGGATGCAAAGCAGCTTCATTTTCCATAAAGACCCGGGGGTCATTAAGCCAGTCGTTGAGTTTTTCTTTTGCTGATCTGTCGGACCTTATCTGCATAAGGCAGAAATTTTTTGCCACCACGTGCAGCCAGCTTCTGAAGCTGACGATATCGTGCCTTGGGACTTCTGTTATGAGCTTTTCAAATATCTGCATCACAGCGTCCTTTGCCTCTTCATTGTTTTTCAGGTATTTGAGACAAACCCCGTAGACCAGGTGTATATATCGGGAATATAGTTCCCCGAGAATCTTAAGGTCACCCCCGGAGCGGAATTCGCTAAGCAATTCCTCATCCTGCGCAACAGGGTGTTCCCTGACTCTCGACCTGAAAAGCATATTAATAATACAATCAATAAATTCCGGAACCGGCTGCCGGGATGCATTTTCGGCAAGAGAGACCTCCTCCGGAGCTACTCAAAGATAGGATAAATGCGATAAAGTCCATTTCTCTTTATGGAATTACATTAACTGATGCATCCTGTAGAAAATTACTAATCCGAAAAATATACAATTATGAAAAAGCGACTTTCAATTTTGGCAATTTTGTTTGCAGCATCTGTGATGCTGGTGTTTTCGCAGAAAACGGTTATCACCGGAAAAGTTATGGACTCGGCAGCCATGCCCCTGGCCGGGGTAAGTGTTACAGTAAAGGGAAGCAGTAGCGGCACGGCAACGGATAAGGGCGGCAACTACCGGATAGAGGTTGAGCAGGGCGACGACTATCTCTCATTTTCCATGATCGGATTTGTGACGGTAACCGAAAAAATAAAAGGCCGGGCAATCATCAATGTGATTATGTCTGAAGACAAAGTGGCGCTTGACGAGGCAATGGTCATCGGCTATGGCGCCGGAAAGCAAAAATCTGCGTGGTACAGGACTGAGGCGGCTCCTGCTTATGCATTGAGTTCCCGTGACGGATTTTCAAGACATGCCGGCGCCTTTAACACAGAAGGTTATGCTGCAACCAATGAGAACGGGTTCAGGAGTGTGAGAAGTAATCCGCTTAGCACATTTTCCATTGATGTTGACAATGCTTCGTGGTCGAACATAAGAAGGTTCATCAACAATGGGGCTCTTCCTCCCCCGGAAGCTGTGAGGATTGAGGAGATGATCAACTTCTTCAGGTATGATTATCCCGGGCCTGAAGGCATCCATCCGTTTTCGGTCACTTCAGAACTGTCGGTGTGTCCATGGAACAGGAATCATCAGCTTCTTCTTGTTGGGCTGAAAGGAAAGAGCATTGACAAATCATCTCTTCCTCCATCCAACATTGTTTTTCTGATTGATGTTTCAGGCTCGATGAGTTCGCCTGATAAGCTTCCGCTTCTCAAATCGGCATTCGGACTTCTGGTTAATGAACTCAGGCCGCAGGACCGTGTTGCCATAGTAGTTTACGCGGGAGCTGCCGGACTTGTGCTTGAATCGACTCCCGGGAACAGGAAAAACGAGATAATGAATGCGATAGCCAATCTTGAGGCAGGGGGTTCGACTGCCGGAGGGGCAGGACTGAAGCTTGCCTATGAAGTTGCAACCAACAATTTCATGGAAGGCGGCAACAACCGGATCATTCTTGCAACCGATGGTGATTTCAACGTGGGTGAATCGAGCAATGGGGGGATGGAGAGACTGGTAACTGATTACCGCGACCGCGGGATTTTCATGACGGTGCTTGGTTTCGGCATGGGAAACATAAAGGATGACAAGATGGAGATAATAGCAGATAAGGGGAACGGCAATTACTCATATATTGACAATCTTCAGGAAGCGAGGAGAGTCCTTGTGAAGGAATTCGGAGGCACTCTGTTCACAATAGCGCGGGATGTCAAGTTCCAGATTGAGTTTAATCCTGCCAAGGTACAGTCGTACAGGCTGATAGGATATGAGAACCGGCTTTTGAACGAGGAGGATTTCAACGACGACAGGAAAGATGCGGGAGAAATGGGTTCGGGGCACAATGTTACGGCTCTGTATGAGCTTGTGCCTGCCGGAACAGAAGATGGAACTCCTGCGGTCGATCCCTTGAAATACCAGGCCAATCAGGAGGCGAGGTCGGGAAAAATCCTGTCAGATGAATTCCTTACAATCAAGATACGCTACAAAAAGCCTGAAGGATCATCGAGTGTGCTGCTTGAAAAGGCTGTAAGAGATTATGCACGGCACACTGATGACGCTTCAGATAACCTGAGGTTTGCTGCAGCTGTTGCGGAGTTCGGAATGATACTCCGCGATTCGGAATTCAAAGGAAGTTCATCGGTTGAAGAAGCTGTCAGGCTGGCCAGGTCGGCCCGTGGAGATGACAACGACGGCTACAGGTCGGAGTTTATACGGTTGATGGAGGTGGCACGGGACCTGGGGGTTATGGCTGAAAGGTAAAAGGTGAAGGGCTAAACGGACAGAAGCTGGCAGGTGGCAGTAAGGAACTGGTATTCGGTACCAACTACAAGTGACTACTGACAGATGACCCCTGATGACCATGGCGGGTAAAGCCGGCAACCCGCCTTTGCTAAAGCTATGGCGGGCAATGCCGGCAAACCAGACACAGTCTTTACCCCTTCAGGAACTTATCAATTTCCTTTGCTGTCTTTCTTCCCGATGCAATGGCGTTTACAACCAGGCTGGCTCCGGAAACCGAGTCACCAGCAGCAAAAACCTTGTTCACGCTTGTCATGCAGCTGCCGTTTGTCCTGATGTTCTTTCTTTCATTCAGTTCAAGTCCAAGTTCCGACACAAGACCATCAATTACAGGATGGACAAATCCGAGTGCGAGCAGGACAATGTCTGCTTCTTTGATCTGTATTGTATCGTTAACCGGTTTCATAGAGTATCCGCTGCCATTTCTTTCCCAGATAACATCCTCGACCTCAATCCCCTTAATCCGGCCATCTTCACCGATGAATCTCCTGGTTGACAGGCTCCAGATCCTTTCGACGCCTTCTTCATGGGAGGTGGAGGTCTTTAGTGTTTTTGCATAGTATGGCCATGGATTGTCCTGAGTCCTGAAAACAGGAGGTTTGGGAAGAATCTCAATCTGCGTAACGCTGGCTGCTTTCTGCCTTATTGCTGTACCAACGCAATCTGAACCGGTATCACCGCCGCCCAGGACAACAACCTTCAGGCCTTCGGCATTCAGAGGATTGTCAGAAACATGCATCTGGCCGGAATTGACCCGGTTCTGATATGAAAGAAAGTCGACGGCGAAATGGATTCCGCTCAGGTCTCGTCCTTCCATCCTGAGGTCGCGGGGATGTCCGGCACCGATGGCAATGCAGACGGCATCATAGTTATTAACAACATCTTGGGCCGGAATATCCTTGCCAACGGCAACTCCCGTCCGGATTGTCAATCCCTCCTCTGTCATCAGGTTC
>JAKLIJ010000065.1 GCA_022709665.1 Bacteroidota bacterium | reverse complement strand
TAAAAGGATTGAGAATATACGGGCAGGCAGCTGAAAAGATATGCACTTTATCATTTCTTCTCGAAAATATACATCAGTACGACACGGGCATGATCCTCGACAAGCTTGGGATTGCAGTAAGAACGGGCACCCATTGCGCTCAGCCGGTCATGGACCATTACGGTATTCAGGGAACGGTAAGGGCGTCGCTGTGTTTTTACAATACGCTTGAAGAGATTGACGCCCTTGGCACGGGAATTGAGAAGGTTAAACACATGTTTTCATAATTGGGAGATGACGATCAACGAAGTTCAGGATAATATAATAGATGAGTTTTCGGTCTTCGACGACTGGATGGATAAATACAACGTTCTGATCGAAATGGGAAAGGAACTTCAGCTTGTCGATCCGAAGTTCAAGGTAAAGGATTACCTTATAGAGGGCTGCCAGTCGAAAGTCTGGCTGTATCCTGCGTATAATGGCAGTGAAGTGACCTTCACGGCCGACAGCGATGCAATAATTACAAAGGGAATTGTGGCATTGCTTATAAGGGTTCTGTCAGGCCGGACGCCTGAAGAGATCATAAATGCCGATCTCTATTTCATCGACAGGATAGGATTGAGGCAGAATCTGTCGCCTACGCGCTCCAATGGCCTTCTGTCGATGCTGAGGCAGATGAAGCTTTATGCAATGGCGTACAAGGCGCAGGGCGCAGGGCGGGGACCAAAGGAGCGATAGTGGTATGGGAAGAAGATTGCTTCGTCCCGCTGAGGCGGGACTCGCAATGACAGTGGACTAAGAGTTAATATGTAACCAGCAACCAGCAACCATTAAACAGCAACAAACCATGGATCCGTCAGAACGACTTGAAATTGAAACCAGGATAGCAGGTGTGCTCAAAAGTATTTATGATCCGGAGATACCTGTCAACATTTACGATCTCGGACTGATATACAATATTGAGATCGATGATGACCACGTGGCGCATATCACCATGACTCTTACAGCGCCCAATTGTCCGATGGCCGACAGTCTGATCGAGGAGGTAAAATACAAGGTGTCGGGCACAAAAGGAGTAAAGGATTGTGACCTGAAGCTCACATTCAATCCGCCATGGGATAAAGACATGCTTAGCGACGAGGCGAAGCTTGAACTTGGATTCCTTTGATCTGAAACCGTTTAAGGTATGGACAATAAAGAACTTTCCGGAGGAATAAAGCGCAGGGCAGCGGAACTTGGGTTTAACATCTGCGGCATTACCGGAGCGCGTGAGCTCACGGAGTACGGTGAGAGATTAAGGGCATGGCTGGATGCAGGCATGAATGACAGGATGGGATACCTGGCCAGGGACATTGACAAGAGGACAGATCCCGGAAAGTTGTTCGGGGATGCAAGATCGCTTGTTGTTGCGGGACTTAGTTATTATACGGGGCTGAAGCAGAAGGATCCGGAGGCGCCCAGGCTTTCGAGGTACACCTACGGAACAGATTATCATGACGTTATCCCTTTAAAGCTCACCATCCTTTTAGAGTGGATTCAGAGCGTCAGGCCCGGTACGGAAGGCAGGGCTTTTTGCGATAGTTCTCCCATAACTGAAAAGCCCTGGGGCAGGGAGGCAGGTCTCGGCTGGCAGGGACGTCATTCCATACTGATAAACAGGGAAATTGGCTCATTCTTTTTCATTGGAATACTTATCCTTAATACCGGGCTCGAATATGACAGCCCCTGCACGGAAGATCATTGTGGTAACTGCAGGCAGTGCATTGATGCATGTCCCACGGGGGCCATAAACGATAACCGGACCATTGATGCCCGTAAATGCATTGCAAATCTGACAATAGAAAACCGCGGACCTGTTCCGGAGGAATTTATTCCAAAACTTGGAGGAAGGATTTACGGTTGTGACAGGTGCCAGGAAGTGTGTCCGTGGAACAGGGACCTGAAACTCCCTGTAACTCCTGAATTTGAAATTGACGGGGAAATTGCCGGAATGAGTCTCGGCGACTGGCGGAATCTTTCCCCTGAAAGGTTTTCAAGACTTTTCAGTATGACTTCGATGCGAAGGATCAGCTATGAAAAGTTCATGTCGAACATTGAAGCCGCGATAAAATCCGTACAACTTTAATACCCCTGGCCGCAGCTCCGGCTATTTTCACCTATTAACGTGCAACTGTTCTCAAAAGCAATGTTATAACAATGTTATAACGTCATATTTGCATTTTTATCCGGCAGAATATTGCAGAATTTTCTGGCGATTCTTTTTACCTTTCATTCAAAATAACGTCTTATTCATAAAAGTTCAGAAACTTTGGTTGAAAAGGAACTTATTGAGGAGTGCAGGAACGGTGATCTGCATAATTTCAGGAAGGTTGTTGAGAAAAGCACACCGTTGATCTTCACGGTCGCTTTCAGGATGCTTGGTGATGAAGATGCAGCATATGATATTGTTCAGGATACCATGGTTACGGTTTGGCAAAAACTGGATGAAATAAAGACGGCAGCCAGCTATAAGACATGGGTTTACAGGATTGCGGTTAATAAGTGCTATGATCAGCTCAGGAAACAAAAACGGCAGAAGGAAGAGAGATTCGGCGAACGTGAATGGGAAATCATTTCAAATCATTTGTCGGAAGGGGGGAACACTGAGCTTGAAAACATGGAGAATGCAATGATAATAAATATGCTGACCAACCGGTTAAGCCCCAGACAAAAAGCAGTATTTGTCCTGTCGGAGCTTGAAGGACTGGATTCTGATGACATAGTGAAGATTACCGGTATGACAAGATCTTTGGTGAAGGCAAATCTTTATTATGCCAGGAAGAACATTGGACAACTTTTGAAGAAGTACTTGTAGAGATGACAAAGGAAAATGACAATTATGACAGGTTGGTGAGGATGCTGAGGAACTCCAGGCCGGACTTATTTCGTCCTGAAAATATTGAAAATGAGGTCATAAAGAGGATTCAGTCCCGGAATCAAAGCAGCGGCATGTTCTCCGGATTCATCGATGCACTTTTTGGATGGGTTTATATAGGGTGGGTGAGACGAAGCCTTATCGGAGTTTCCGTGCTGCTTGTGGCTATTTTCGTGTATCAGCAGGCTTTTATTATCAGGCAGGTGAATAACATCAGCAAACAGGTTGTTATTATCGGGAGTGAGAGTTCTTCAGTCTCTTCTTCGGCCCTCGATAAGAGGTTAGCCCTGTACAGGTTAACAGTAAGGTTGTCACCCGACAGGGAAATCCGGATATCGGAGAGCCGGCTGGAAGAGCTGCTTGATTCCTATGATGATCTGCAGGTAAAATACAAGGACCTCCTGAGAATAATTGAAGAAGATCCGGAATTGAAAAGCTATATTGAAAACAGGCTGAAGGAAGATAAAGAATACAAACCTGATATTTAAGACTATGATAACCAGGAAATCAAAACTCATCATATCAATGGTGCTTGCCATTGCCGCTTCATGCAATGAGCCTGAGACCGTCGTCACAAATATTGTTCATGCCGATGGGACAGTAACGAGGAGAATAGAAATGAAAAACTTTGAAAACAAGTTTGAAGTTTCTGATCTTCAGGTCCCTTTCGACAGTACCTGGACCATCACCGATTCGCTTGAGATAAACAGGGAAGGGGATACGATATGGGTAAAGCGAGCTGAAAAACTTTTTTCCGGCGTTGACGAGATCAACCTGAGCTATCTTGCCGACAGTGGTGCAAACAAGGAAATTAAAAGGCATGCGGAATTCAGCAGGAAGTTCAGGTGGTTCAATACCGAATACAGATTTTCTGAAATAATTGATAAAAAAATGTCATATGGGTATCCGGTAAAAAATTTTCTGAGCGAGGATGAATTAAAATGGTTCTATTCACCGGGCACCCTTACCGATGAGAAATTAAATGGAGCTGACAGCCTTAGATTCAAGGCATTCAATGACACTGTTGATAAGAAGATCGAGGAATGGTATGTAAAGAGTGTTGTTTCAGAATGGATCGGGGAATTTACAAAGCTGACCGGTGACTCAGCCGATAATGGGATGGGGTTTGAAGCATTGAAGCAAAGGGAAGATGAATTTGCAGCAATAGTTTTAAAAAACTCTGAACATTTTGACAGTCTGTGGGTGGAAGGCGCCTTGTTCAGGGAGTTCCTAGGTGAGACCAATTCGGTCAGATATAAAACGGAAGCTGATTCCGCTTCTGTTCTGGCAGCCGATCACTTCTGGGTAAGTTTTAGTGATTATACGTTAAGGACAGTAATGCCCGGCAAGCTGACCGGGACAAACGGATTTGCCGACTCCTCAGGGGTTCTGCTCTGGCCTGTCAGCTCAGATTATTTTCTTACGGAACAGTATGAAATGTTCTCCGAATCGAAGGTTTCCAACCTCTGGGCCTGGATCTGTTCCGGAATATTCGTGTTGTTTGTCGGTTTAGGAATCATAATACGTAAAAAAGGGAAAGGCTGATTTTCTCAGCCTTTCTTCCTAACCCTAACCTAATACCAAATCTGTTCCTAACTAAACTTCAAAAGAGACATCGTTTATCTGTTGTAATCGCTTAGCATCTGCATAAGCTTCTGTCTTGTAAAGAATATTCTGCTTTTTACGGTTCCGATCTTGAGACCGAGCTTGTCGGCTATCTCATGGTATTTGAAACCTTCAATGTGCATTTTAAAAGGGATCCTGAATTCATCATTCAGGGATTCTATTGCCTTTTCTATCTCGCCCTGGGCATAGTTTGACTCGGGAGATATGAAACCCTTGTCGTGAGGCATGTTCAGGTAATAGAGATCCTGTGTGCCGTCAATTATGGTGTTTTCCTTTACATTGCGCCTGTAATTGTTGATAAAGGTGTTTTTCATTATTGTAAAAACCCATGCCTTGAGATTTGTATAATCTACAAATTTATCCTTGTATGTTATTGCTTTCAGATAGGTGTCCTGTACAAGATCCAGGGCAGTGTCCCTGTCTGAGGTGAGACTCATTGCGAACCTCTGGAGGTTGCTTTTCATCCCGATCAGATTGCTGTTGAATTCGTGTGCTGTCATGGTCTTATTTTTTGATTGTGAAGACAAAGCTATACAAATAATTAAAGATAAACAAATCTTAATATCCATATATCTATTAAATCCGGGTTCATTCTAAATAAGATGATTTATTAAAATACAGACAATCAAATAAAAAGGCCGCTTCCGGGGAGGTCGTTATAAATTACGTATAAATTAAAAATACTTATAATACCTGGGGGGCGGATACCCGCGGAGAGGAGATCGGGGAGAGTTGCTGTCAGCTTCAGGAGAAATGATTGTTTTTGGTTTAAGGCTGGGGAGTAGTGTAACATATTGCCATCTTTCGTACATTTAACAAAAAAAGCGGGAATGGATTTCAACATAAAACTAAGTAACGGTTTTATCCTGAGAGGCTTTATTAATAGTCCGGGAGAAAGGATGAAAGCCATGATAATAATGGTTCACGGCTTGGGTGAGCACATCCGCAGGTACAGCGGCTGGTCGGGTCTTTTCAGTGAAGCCATGATGGGGATGGCCGGTGTTGACCTTCCCGGCCATGGTCTTTCAGACGGTAAAAGGGGGCATATCAGGAATTATTCCCTTACCGATGAGATGACAGGCATCCTGCTTAATGAATGCAGGAAAACATTTCCGGGAGTGCCTTTGTTCCTGTACGGACATAGCCTGGGAGGAGGGATGGTGCTCGATTACATGCTTAGAAAGAATCCGGAGGTAAGGGGGGTGGTTGTCACATCGCCCTGGCTGAAGCTTTCCTTCGAACCCGACAGTATGAAAATAAGACTGGCAGGCATTATGAAAAATATCCTTCCTTCGCTGACTCAGTCATCCGGGCTGGTCACTGACCATATTTCCCGCGACGCTGAAGTTGTTGAACTGTACAGGAAAGATCCCCTGGTTCACGGCCTGATCTCCGTCAGTCTTTTTCATTCGGCCATGACAGCGGCGAAGGAGTCGCTTAAGAATGCCTCGTCATTGAAAAAGCCGCTCCTTCTGATGCACGGAACCGGTGACCTGATCTGCTCATCTGAAGGCAGCCGTGAGTTTGCCGCCAATACCCCGCTGGCGGAGCTCAGGATGTGGGATGGCGCTTACCATGAACTTCACAATGACCTTTGCCGTCATGAGGTCTTTAATGCCGTCAGGACCTGGATCGAAAACCTTCTTCCCTGAAAACACGCCGGATATGGAGCTAAGGACGACATTCAGTATTGATCCGTCGCCGGTGAAGATCAGTTATACGACGCCGGTTCTGTTCATAGGATCTTGCTTTGCGACTGCTGTCGGCAGTCATCTCCGGGAGGGTAAGCTGCCCGTTATGGTCAATCCGGCCGGGACGGTCTACAACCCGTTTTCTGTAGGAAACACTCTCAATTCAATTATCTCGCCTGCGGAGCGCAAAAGGGAAGAGCTTTACGGACATGGAGGCAGGTGGATAAGCTTTGATCACCACACAGAATTCTCATCGGACGATCGTGAAGAGCTTCTTGAAAAGATAAAAGCGAAGGAGGAGGAAGCCAGAAACTTTCTTTCAGGAGCAGGTTTCCTCTTTATAACTTTTGGAACGGCAAGGGTCTACAGGTGGAAAGAGACCGGCAGGATAGTATCGAACTGCCACAGGATACCTGCTTCCTTTTTCAGGCAGGAACTCCTGACACCGGAAGAAATAGCATCATTCTGGAGCGGATTGCTCGACAGGCTCGGAGCCTTCAATCCCGGCCTCAAAGTCATTTTCACCATCAGTCCGGTCCGTCACTGGAAAGACGGCGCCCATGGGAACCAGGTAAGCAAATCGGTTCTTTTTCTCGCGGTCGAGAAGCTTATGGCCCATCCTTCTTCCCCTGATTATTTCCCGGCCTACGAACTGGTTATGGATGATCTGAGGGACTACAGGTTTTATGGCGCCGACATGCTTCATTTGTCGGATACGGCAGTTGAGTATATCCGGGATGCATTTGACAGATGTTATGTCGACGATACTGCCAGGGAATTGTGGAATGAGGTGGCGGGGATAACAAAAGCAGCAGAGCACAGAATACTGACCGGTGACTCAAATGAAATAAGGAGGTTTGCTGAAAACATGCTTGCAAAAATTACACGGATAACCAGAAGATACCCCTCGCTAAATCTCGGCGGGGAGGCAGACTACTTCAGAGGGCTTCTTTCAGGACCGCCGGCGGCTGAAAACCAATGACAAGTAAAAAAAGGCAGGCTAACCCTGCCGGGACCGTTTTTACAATTTCAGTGAGGCAACAGCCTTCCTGAATTCTTCAGGGGTTCTTGTGATTATGATATTCTCCGGTATTCTCTTTTCATCTGCTTCGGGAAAGTCGGTGAATATTATCTTTCTGATGAGAAGAGACTTGCCAATGCTGCTGAAATAGCTGATCTTTTTTCTTGAGAAGTCGAATGAACCCGAATTTGCCACGAGGTAATCGAAGGGTTTTATCTTATGGATTTCTATTACCTCCGAGGCGGGCAGTATACCTCCCGTGAATATTACATCGAATCCTTTTTTCTTAAGGAAATATTTGTAAAACAAGAAGTTGTTCTCTGACATGTTGTCGGAGGTATTTATCATTGCAACTGACGACTTTGACTTTAAGGCAGGCGGCCTGAGGCTGACCTCTTCCATGATAAGTATTTGTCTGATCACATTCCGCACAAATTGTTCCTGTGCCCTGGAGAGGCTTCCGGTCTGCCACAGCAGTCTGGCTTTTTCGAGCAGGGGGTGAAGATATTTTACATAAGCTTCTTCGATTCCTGTTCTCCTTACAAAAGGTTCGATTGCCTCCCTGAACTGATTTTCGTTGAACCTGATTGCCGTCATCAGTATATTGCCCGACCTGAACCCGTTTTCGCCTGTCTCATCCTGGCTGCTTAT
This sequence comes from Bacteroidota bacterium, assembly GCA_022709665.1. Lineage (GTDB taxonomy): Bacteria > Bacteroidota > Bacteroidia > Bacteroidales > VadinHA17 > LD21. Next base: position 4,318 of record JAKLIJ010000065.1, on the reverse strand, counting down.
GGTCATGACTTTCGAACTAAGCTCATCATCTGCCAGCCTGGCTATTTTGGAAATTTTAAGTCCGTTCCTGTTGAGATAAGCGACATTCAGTATCTTTTTCAATTCTGTCTCGCTGTAGGTACGGATATTTGAGTCGGTTCTGTCGGGTTCCAGTATCCTGTATCTCTTCTCCCATATCCTGATCGTATGTGCTTTGATCCCTGAAAAGTTTTCCAGATCCTTTATCGAGAAAACATTTGTCCCTTCTTCCATGGCTTTCTGAGATAAATAGTTTAAATATCCATTACTCCTTAAGATTAACAATCAGCAAAAGAGATTGTTTCCCGGTTTGTAAACATATTTGTTAATATAATAAGAGGTGTGCGGAAATTTCCCCAAATCCGCCAATCCGGATCGAAACAACTACTCCGGATTCTCTATCATTACTTTCCTGACTATTCTTGTACCGTCGGCAAATCCGATTGTCACCAGGTACATTCCTCTTGCAGGGTTCTTAAGCAAGACTTTAGCAGCAGCAACGGGATTAGTATACCTGGTTCTGAAAATATCCTGTCCTATCATATTTGTCACTTTCACCGCTGTCATTTCCCTGTCGGCTTTTATTGAAAAGGTATTATCCCTGACGGGCACCGGGTAGATTGTGATATTTGTTACAGGGCTTTCCCTGGTAAAGGTCTTCTGTGGATAATTTCTGACGACATTGGTGCTATCCTTCTGGGAGTGAAGGGTTAAAGGGATAAACGATATGAAAATAATTAGTAGAAAATGCTTCATAAGCACCCTGTTCCTGTTCTGTGTCGAAAACTTTGCTAAAGGTAGGCATTTTTATTTTTCTGATCAAAGAATTTTTTCCACTCTTTCGAGATCTTCCGGGGTATCGATCCCGATGCTTTCCCAAACGGTAACTTTGGTTCTGATCCTGAATCCGTTCTCGAGCCATCTGTTTTGTTCGAGCGATTCTGCTTTTTCGAGGGGACTTCGTGGCAATGAAGTAAGTTTCTTCAGAATATCGGTCCGGTATCCGTAAAGTCCTATATGCTTGAAATAGGTATGTCTGGAGGGCCATTCAGCTTCGGGGACATCCCTGAGGTAGGGGATCACCGACCGGCTGAAGTAGATTGCATTTCCTGAGAGGTCGAGAACCACCTTGGGGTGATTGGGATTTTTCAGATCGTCATCCGGTTCCACCTTTCGCACCAGGGTTGCTATTTCAACAGAAGGGTCGTTAAAGCAGGATGCAAGAAGGTCAATCTGTTCAGGTCTTATAAATGGTTCGTCTCCCTGGATATTTATCACGGCATCAGGGATGATCCCTTCCACTGCGGCGATTTTGTCAGCAGCCTCTGCACATCTGTCGGTGCCGCTCTGGTGATGGGGTGAGGTCATAACAACTTTGCCTCCGAATGCGGTGACGGCGTCATGGATTCTCTGGTCATCAGTGGCAACGCAGACCATGTCGAGAGCGAGGGATGCCTGTTCATAAACTCTTCTTATCATTGATTTTCCTGCTATCATAACAAGAGGTTTCCCAGGGAACCTTGTTGATGCGTATCTTGCAGGAATAATGCCTGCGATGTGAAATTCTCCGGAGTGCTTCATGGCACGAATTTACGAAAATACCATTTCCCTTTGTTTCAAAAATATCTTAAATTCGCACCAGCGTTTAACGGATATGAAAGATATTCAGAGTATAAAACAGAGGTTTGGTATTATTGGCAACTATCCGGGGCTTAACAGGGCTATTGACATAGCCGTTCAGGTGGCCCCCACCGATCTGTCGGTGCTCATTACGGGAGAAAGCGGCACCGGAAAGGAGTCCTTTCCGCAGGTGATTCACAGTTACAGCGCCAGAAAGCATGGCCCCTACATTGCGGTTAACTGTGGAGCAATACCTGAAGGGACAATCGACTCGGAGCTTTTTGGTCATGAAAAGGGAGCCTTCACCGGAGCTACGGAAAGCAGAAAAGGGTATTTTGAGGTTGCTGACGGCGGTACCATCTTCCTCGATGAGGTTGCCGAGCTGCCTCTTTCAACGCAGGTCCGTCTGCTAAGGGTTCTCGAAACCGGTGAGTTCATCCGTGTCGGCTCCTCGAAAGTTCAGAAAACCAATGTAAGGGTGATAGCGGCAAGCAATGTTGATGTGTCAAAAGCCATTGAGCATGACAGATTCAGGGAGGACCTGTTCTACAGGTTAAATACTGTCCCGATAAAGATACCGCCGCTGAGGGAAAGGGGAGAGGATATCTTTCTTCTTTTCAGGAAGTTTGCGGTCGATTTCGCCGAGAAGTATCGTATGCCGTCCATTCGTCTGAGTAATGAAGCAAAGAATCTTCTTATAAGTTATTCATGGCCCGGGAATGTGCGTCAGCTTAAGAATATAACCGAACAGATATCAATAATTGAAAGCGAGAGGGAGATCAGTTATGAGGTCCTGCATACTTACCTTCCCGATTATACGGGGGTTAAGCTTCCGGCAGTTATAAAAAGGGACGACGACAAGTCATTCTCCTCAGAGCGTGAGATACTGTATAAGATCCTCTTCGATATGAAGAGCGACATGAATGACCTGAAGAATCTTGTTCTCGATCTTATAAAGTCGGGTGATATCGATCTCAGGTTTCATGAGAGCAATTCAGGGTTGATAAAGAACCTGATCAGGGACACCGGAAGGAGCGAAGCAGTTGTTTCTTCACCTGATCATCAGGATATGGATTTTACACCCCTGCCGAGGACCAATATCCAGGACACCGAGGAAGTGGTTGAGGAATCGCTTTCCCTTACAGGCAAGGAGATAGAGATGATAAAGAAAGCCCTGGAAAAATATAACGGCAAGAGGAAGCTTGCTGCCCAGGAACTGGGTATCTCGGAGCGCACTCTTTACAGAAAAATCAAGGAGTATGAAATTGAAATGTAGCTATATAGTGCTGAAACCGGAACTCCCGGCCTTCATGCTCCTTACCGTTCTTCTGGCCCTGGCCCTGCCAGGATGCGGCATCTATTCATTTTCAGGTGCAAGCACAACAGGGTTAAGCAGTGTGAGCATCCAGTATTTCCAGAACAGGGCGAGCCTTGTGCAGCCGGGATTAAGCCAGACCATAACAGACGAGCTTATTGATAAATGTAAAGCGCAGACAAACCTGGCGATTGTGAATGGTCTTGGAGATGCCAATTTTGAGGGAGAAATAATAGACTACAACACCAGGCCGCATACGGTTTCTGCTGATGCAAGCGCTGCTGTGAACCGGTTTACCATATCAGTCAGGGTGAAGTTCACAAATGTGGCAGACCCTGAGAAGAGCTTTGAACAGACTTTTTCAAGATTTGAGGATTACAGCAGTATGAGCAATCTTAGCGACGTGGAAACCGAATTGTCTGAAAAGATCGTGGAAATGCTTGTTGAGGACATCTTCAACGCTGCTTTCGTTAACTGGTAGGTTTACAATGAATAAAGGCGATTTTCTTAACCTGATGGGTGGAAATGCGCCTGCCGACAGGCAGGTTCTCGCTGAATTGAGTGAACTGGTAAACATATATCCTTATTTTCAGACAGCCCATCTGTTGCTTCTGAAGGGACTAAAGGATAATTCGGATATCAGGTTCGAAAATCAGCTGAGGAATTCTGCTATTCACATTGCCGACAGGGAGGTGCTTTTCAACTTTCTGCGGATTGCTCCTTCAATAATTGAAAAGGAGATCCCTTCCGTTCCTCCGGAGGCGGTCGCTGTTCCGGCCGCGCCGGTTCAGCCTGAACCTGTCGGGGTTGAACTTGTTTCTGAAGCAGTACCTGCCAGTGAGCCGGTCATTGAAACAACTGAAAGTGTCCCTGAAACCATCGCTGGTGATCTGGCCCAGACCGTCCTTGAATCGGCGCTTAACAGTCAGGACCTTATAGATGAGATAGAAAAGGATTCGAGGCCCAGACCGGTGAAGGATCAGCCCGACAGCATGGCTAACATCCTTGAAAGGACTGTTGTCGGAACCCTTGATCCTGGAATGGACGACATCGATCTTGACTCGCCGCTGTTCATGTCGGTGAGCCCTGAAGAAGCGGAGACAACAGAGGAGGAAGAAGATGTGTTCTTTATGGATCCCGGATTCTCTTTTACGCTTTCGGGAGAGCCGGCGGTGGAAGCAGATGCTGTTGCTGCAGAGGAGGAACCCGCCATTCCTGAAAGCGAGCTTAAGAAGAGGGCACAGGCTGATCTTATTGACCGGTTCATTATGGCTAATCCGAGGATAGTCCCTCATGCCGAAAAACCGGTTGTCCCGAATGAGGATCTTTCGAAACCGTTTACCGAAGAACAGGGAGGATTTGTCA
>JAKLIJ010000064.1 GCA_022709665.1 Bacteroidota bacterium | reverse complement strand
AGAACGTGCTTATAGAAATGAACTTCCTCGGGATAGATGACGTGCTGGCACTCAGGGGCGATCCGCAGAGGGGAAGCCGCAGCTTCATACCGGAGAAGGACGGGCATTCAAATACATGGGAGCTTGTAAGACAGATTGTCGATATGAACAACGGCAGGTATCTCGAGGATTCTCTTCAGGATACAGCTCCCACATCTTTCTGTATCGGTGTGGCCGGTTATCCGGAGAAACATTTTGAAGCGCCTAACAGGCATGTCGACATGGAAAACCTTAAAACCAAGGTGGATGCCGGAGCAAGCTATATCGTCACTCAGATGTTTTTCGACAACAAGAAATTCTTCAGGTTCATGGACGAATGCAGGTCGACAGGCATCGAGGTACCGGTTATTGCAGGGATAAAACCAATTTCGGCGCTTAATGACATTAACCTGCTTCCCCAGACTTTTCATATCGACATGCCCAACGACCTTGTGGCAGCGCTGAGAAAGTGCAAGACTGACAATGAAGCCCGGGAAGTCGGCATAGAATGGGCTGTTCAGCAGTCTAAGGAACTTATCGCCGAAGGCGTTCCCGGAATACATTATTACACTCTCGGAAGGTCGGATAATGTTGCAAGGATCGTGAAGGCGGCGTTTTGAAGCGGCAAAGGTGGTATTTGTCGTGCAAGTCGTGCAAGTCGTGCAAGTCGTGCAAGTCTTACTGACCTGCAAGACCTGCAAGACCTGCAAGACCTGCAAGACCTGTAAGACCTGCAAGACCTGCAAGACCTGCAGGACCTGCAAGACCTGCAAGACCTGCAAGACTTTAAAAACTAAACCAACCTGAATGCTTTTTTGATCTTTTCCACATAATCCAGCTTCTCCCAGGCAAAGAACTCCACTTTCTTCTTGTATACATCCTTGCCGTTGCCATTTACCCTTATGGCTTTAGAATCCTTTACCGGATAGTAAACTTCCACCTCCCGGGTTTCTGCGTCGCGTCCGAAATGGCCGTAAGTGGCAGTGGCCAGGAACACGGGGTTTTTAAGGCCGAAGCGCTCCACGATGGAATATGGCCTGAGATCGAACAGATCTTTCAGAATAATTGCTATCTCGCTGTCGTGAAGGATCCTGCCTTTCCTGTCCTTTACCTTCGCTGTGCCGCTGGTGTTCACGTATAGTCCTACAGGCTGGGCAACCCCGATGGCATAGGCTATCTGGATAAGAGCCTGGTCGCAGACACCTGCAGCCACAAGATTCTTGGCAATATGCCTGGCTGCATATGCAGCCGACCTGTCGACTTTCGAGGAGTCTTTTCCCGAAAAGGCGCCGCCGCCATGAGCTCCGTGTCCGCCGTATGTATCGACAATGATCTTTCTTCCCGTGAGTCCGGTATCCCCGTGAGGTCCGCCTATAACAAACTTCCCTGTCGGATTGACAAGAAGTCTTACGTCATCAGTGATAAGTCTGGAGATGTCCTTTGGAAGAAGCTTTTTAACACGGGGAAGAAGGATCTTCCTCAGGTCATCATGAATTTTTGTCTGCATTTCCTTCTCAGCCTTTTTCGCGGCTTTCTCGGATTTATTTTCCGGAAGAACGAATTCATCGTGCTGGGTGCTGATGACTATCGTATCAATCCTGACCGGATTGTTGTCGTCGTCATATTCTATTGTTACCTGCGATTTGCTGTCGGGCCTGAGATACTTCATCTGCCGGCCTTCTTTTCTGACAGCAGCAAGTTCCTGAAGCAGCAGATGGGCCAGCTGGATGCTGAGAGGCATATAGTTTTCCATTTCACGGCACGCATAGCCGAACATCATTCCCTGGTCGCCCGCTCCCTGTTCCTCCGGTTTCCCCCTGACAACACCCTGACGGATGTCGGGCGACTGTTCGTGAATGGTTGAAATTACTCCGCACGAATCGCAGTCGAACCGGTATTCCGGTTTTGTGTAACCAATTTCCCTTACCACGCGGCGCGCTGTCTCCTGAACATCCACCCATCCCTCGGTACGGACTTCACCGCCGCACATGACAAGACCGGTTGTTACGAAGGTCTCGCATGCCACCTTTGATTCCGGATCCCATCTGAGGAACTCATCAAGAAGAGCGTCTGATATCTGGTCGGCAACCTTGTCGGGATGCCCTTCCGAAACTGATTCGGATGTAAATAGATAACCCATATTTAATTAGTTAAGTTTATTGAACAACAAATGATGGGAATTATGGTTGACTGGAAAAACGGGATCAGAGGCGTTTTAGCATTTTTTCCTGTGGTTGCAATCAGCTCAAATTTCTCCACCAGTTATGAAGGCACAAAGAAAGCAAATTATTAAGAAAAAAACAAGAAGAGGAAGAAACGAGAGGGTGAAAGATGAAAAGGAGACGAAGGGACGAAGAGACGAAGGGACGGAGGGACGGAGGGACGAAGAGACGAAGGGACGAAGAGACGAAGGGACGAAGGGACGAAGGGACCGCAAGACAACAAGACTATCCTCCTGTCAGCATCCTGAACACTTCTTCCAGATTGCTTTCCTGTTTCTGGAGAGAAAGGACAGTGAGATTGTTATTTACTGCAAATGAGAATATTGCAGGACGGATATCTTCTTCGCCCTGTGATTCGATGATCCATACCCGGTCTTTTGCCTTCTTAACTGATCCGGCGCCAGGTATGGCTCTCAGCATGGCTTCTTCAGGATCGCGGTCAAACTCGACAAGTACGGTCTGACGCGACCTGCTTATCTTTGAATAAATGTCGCTTTTTGCTTCATCAGCCACTATAACCCCCCTGTCGATAATTATAACCCTGTCGCATATTGCCTCCACCTCCTGCATAATGTGGGTGGAAAGCATAACCGTCTTTTCACGGCCCGCATCACGGATAAGATTCCTTATTTCAACTATCTGGTTGGGATCCAGTCCGGTAGTGGCTTCGTCGAGAATAAGCACACCGGGATCATGGATCAAAGCCTGTGCCAGACCAACTCTCTGGCGGTAACCCTTCGACAGGGAACCTATCTTCTTTTTCTGCTCCGGCACCAGTCCGGTTATCCTGATTATTTTGTCGATCTGTTCCCTGAGCGGGACATCAGTTTTATAAAGAGAAGCTGCGAAATGAAGGTATTCCCTGACATACATCTCGGGATAAAGAGGATTGTTTTCGGGTAGATATCCTATGTCCTTCTTTATCTCAAGCGATCCGCCTGCCGTGTCGGTTCCGTTTACAAAAACTTTTCCCGAAGTGGGAGGCATGAAGCCGGTGATGATCTTCATCATGGTTGATTTACCGGCGCCGTTGGGACCCAGAAATCCTACAATTTCGCCTGTCCTTATTTCGAACGATATGTTGTCGAGGGCTTTCTGACTTCCATAGAGTTTGGTAACTCCCTGTGCTACAATTGACATGGGCAGTGAATGAATCGTGTTACGAATGCGAAGATAGCTGATCAGTACGGGTTTTCCAACCCTCTGCTAAGCCTGCCAGCCTCCCATGAACTGTGAAGTGTTTGCAAATGAGGCTTTGGGATTTACACAGCAGACCGGGATCCTCGAACTGTTGGCAATGATCTCCTGCTCCGAAGCCCCAAGCATGTAATCGGCAAAAGTAGGGCTCTTGGTGGTTACTATAAGAATCAGGTCGGCATTGATCTTGTTCGCGAAGTCGATAGTCTTCTGAGCCGTCTTACCCGAACTGGTCTCATGGATCTCATATTCAACATTATTCTGGATCAGGTACTTGACTGCAAAATTCAGGTTCTTGTTCACCTTGGCGGCCAGCCCCTTGTCGGAAGGAGTGCCTTTAAGAATATGGATCTTTGAATCGAAGTATTTTCCCATAAAAATGGCCATCCCCATCTTTTCCTTGTCCTCAACCCTGAAATCGACAGGGAAAACTATGTTGTGATACCTGTTCTGGTCAACAGGAGGATCCTGAACAACTATAAAGGGAATCTTCGACTTGACAATAACCTTGAGAGCCCAGCTTCCGGTAAGCTTCTGCATTCCCTTCATCCCATGGGTTCCCATAACGACCAGACTGGCATTCCTGTCTTCTTCATTCGCATATTCGGCTATGGCTGAGAAAATGCTTCCCTTAACAACCGCCGACTGAATAGGAATATTGTACCTTACTGAATTCTCATCAGCAATATGCTTAAGGAGACTCTTTTTCTCTCCTTCTTCCCTCGTCCCGATCCCGGTATTCACCACATGAAGAAGACAAATATCAGAGTTTACCTGGCGCCCTATCTTGACAGCATGTGCCAATGCTGATTCTGCAACTTTTGTAAAATCCCACGGCACTACTACGAGTTTCTTTTTTTCTTCCATATTGACGATCGGTTTACTGTTATATTTCAAAGTTATTCATTTTCCTGAATGATTGTTCAAAACGTCTGATTCCGGCCTATCATAAAACTGAATTTGGACAGGAATATTATCATTTCAGGCAAATTATCTCATTAACAGGAAGTCACTTGATAAAATTCTGAACGTTAAATGGGAGTTTAAGGATAACAATTTATTACTTTTGCGGGGGAAATTTTTTGACATTCAAAAGCTGGTATGGAAAGGAAAAAGGTTAAGGAGCTTCTTTCGGGTCCTGTTATCGGGGAGGAAGTCCTTGTAAAAGGTTGGGTAAGGACAAGAAGGGGAAACAAAAACATCTCATTCATCGCCCTTAACGACGGCTCGACAATAAACAACATACAGGTCGTTGCCGATATGTCGAGGTTCGACGAGAGTCAGCTCAGGGATATTACCACGGGAGCCTGCATCGCCGTGACAGGCATTCTGGTCGAATCGCAGGGACAGGGTCAGAATGTGGAAATAAATGCAAACTCCATCGAACTGTACGGGAAGTGCGATCAGGAGACCTATCCTCTTCAGAAGAAAGGACACTCGATGGAATTCCTCAGGGAACACGCCCATCTTCGCTTCAGAACAAACACCTTCAGCGCTGTTTTCAGGATAAGGCATGCGATGGCCTTCGCCATACACAAGTATTTCAACGATAAGGGATTCTTTTACCTTCACACTCCCATCATAACCGGAAGCGATGCGGAGGGAGCCGGCGAGATGTTCCGGGTAACCACCCTCGAACCTGGAAATCCTCCGCGCAATGAACAGGGAGAAATTGATTACACCAGGGATTTTTTCGGGAAACCCACCAACCTTACGGTGTCGGGTCAGCTCGAAGGCGAGCTTGGTGCACTGGCCCTTGGAGAGATCTATACTTTCGGTCCCACATTCAGGGCCGAGAATTCAAACACTCCGAGACATCTTGCAGAATTCTGGATGATAGAACCCGAAATGGCATTCTACGACCTCAAGGACAATATGGACCTTGCCGAGGACTTCCTGAAGTACCTTATCAGGTATGCGCTCGACAATTGCAGCGATGACCTGAAATTCCTTAACAGCATGATAGATAAGGGACTGCTCGAAAGACTCAATTTTGTTGTTTCAAACGAATTTGTGAGGCTCACCTACACCGAAGCAGTCGGGATACTGACCTCGGCTTCCAGGAAATGGGAATTCCCGGTAGGCTGGGGGAGGGATCTGCAGGCCGAACACGAGAGATACCTTGTCGAGGAACATTTCAAAAGACCTGTGATCCTTATAAATTACCCGAAAGAGATCAAGGCATTCTATATGAAGCAGAATGACGATGGAAAGACCGTCAAGGCCATGGATGTGCTTTTCCCCGGGATCGGAGAAATTATAGGAGGATCGCAGAGGGAAGAGGACTACGGAAAGCTTATGAACAGGATTCAGGAACTGGGGCTTCCGGAAAAGGACCTGTGGTGGTACCTCGAGACGAGAAAATTCGGAACGGCTCCTCACAGCGGATTCGGACTCGGATTCGAAAGAATGATACTGTTTATGACAGGTATGTCAAATATTAGGGACGTAATTCCGTTTCCAAGAACACCAAGGAACGCGGAATTTTAATTTGATAAGCTTCCAGTAAACATCAGCGGACAGGCATGCTAAAGCAGAAATTACAGCAGAAACTTCTGCAGAAACTTTCTCCCCAGCAGATCCAGATGATCAAACTGCTGGAGATACCCACCCTTCAGATCGAACAGAGGATCAAAAAGGAACTGGAGGAGAACCCTGCACTTGAGGAAGGCTCCGAGGAGGATGATGATGTCGCCGTAATGGAGGATGAAGAGGAACAGTACGAAGATAACGACAAGGACCAGGAGGAATTCACGCTCGACGACTATATAGAAGAGGACGAGATCCCGGAATACAGGCTCCAGACCAACAACTACAGCAAGGAAGACGAAAAAAGAAGCGAGATCCCCTTTTCAGTCGGATCCACTTTCCAGGAACACCTTGAAGCCCAGCTGAGCCTTAGGGACCTGACTGACAAACAAAAGATCCTTGGTGAATACATCCTCGGAAATATTGACGAGGACGGTTACCTGAGACGTGAGCTTGTAAACATAGTGGATGACCTTGCTTTTCTCCAGAATCTGAGCACAACAGAAAAGGAGCTTGAGGAGGTTCTTGAAATAATCCAGGATCTCGATCCGCCCGGTGTCGGTGCAAGGACACTCAGAGAATGCCTGCTTATCCAGCTGGCAATAAAGGACAGGACCGAGCATTCGCTAAGGACGGCTTACACCGTTATCGATCTTTACTTCGATGAATTCAGCAAAAGGCATTACGACAAGATAACCGCAAAGATGGGGATCACCGAAAGCCAGCTCAAGGCTGTCATCGATGAGATACTGAAGCTTAATCCCAAGCCGGGAAGCCTGTTCAGCGATTCTTTCAACCGGTCGTCGCAGCCAATTATCCCCGACTTCATCCTTGAACACAACGAGGGAGGTTTCGATCTTCACCTTAACTCGAGAAACCTGCCGGAACTGAGGCTTAATTCTACATATAACGAGATGCTGCAGTCGTATGTAAGGGACAAAGGTCAGAAAAAGGAGATGAAGGAGGCGGTAATGTTCGTTAAACAGAAGATCGACTCGGCCCGGTGGTTCATAGATGCTATAAGGCAAAGACAGAACACTCTTCTTCTTACCATGAATGCCATCCTGAAATACCAGGAGGAATACTTCATCGACGGCGACGAGACAAAACTCAGGCCCATGATACTCAAGGATGTAGCTGAAATGACAGGCCTCGATATCTCAACTGTATCAAGGGTTGCAAACAGCAAGTACATCCAGACTCATTTCGGGATACTTCCACTGAAATATTTCTTTTCGGAAGGGCTTCAGACCGACAGCGGAGAAGAGGTTTCGACCAGGGAGATAAAAAGGATACTTCAGGACTGCATAGAAAACGAGGAGAAACGCCGGCCTCTGACTGATGAAAGGCTTACAGAGATCCTTCAGGAAAAGGGATATCAGATAGCAAGAAGAACAGTGGCAAAATACCGTGAGCAGCTTAACATCCCTGTGGCGAGGCTCAGGAGGGAAATCTGAATTATTCCGGACAGAGGATGAATGACGAAGGTAAAATCACCATAGACGAAAGACTTGCAAGGATGGTTTCCTTTGTGTTCCATCCGCTTTTCATGCCCCTGTACGGCCTGGTAATTTTGTTGTCGGCTCCCACATTCCTCAAATATCTTCCCCCTGCAGCAAAAAGAGTGCTCTTCCTGGTACTCCTGGTCAATAATGTGCTTATCCCCCTGCTCCTTCTTCCTTTCCTGAGAATAAGGAATTTCATCACTTCCTATCACCTCGACGACAGAAGAGAACGGATCATTCCCATGCTGACCGCCTCAATACTGTATTTTACAACTTCGTTCATAGTGCTCAGGTACCAGGTGCCTTTCTTTCTTAAGTCGTTCATCTTTGCCACTGCTGTGTTGTCAATTATAGTGTCGATGGTAAACTTCTGGTGGAAAATATCCGTCCATGCCGTCGGGGCCGGAGCGCTTACTGCAACCGTGTTCTCCCTCTGGATCAAAATGTACACGCCCCTTCCCCTGCATCTTATTGCAGTGATACTGCTCAGCGGGACAATCCTCGCGGCAAGGCTCAGGCTTAATTCCCACGATCCGATGCAGGTGTGGACGGGTTACCTTACCGGTTTCATTGTACTGGTGCTTTTTATTCTTCTGATATAGGATTTATTCTACTGATCCAGGATCTCATCAAGGGCCTTGCCGAGCAGCTTGCGGCTCTCTTCTGTGATGTTGCAGGGCCATGAAGGCTCCGGATGCGGCAGTGTGATCATCCTGTCGATCTGACGCTGAGGCACAGTGAGAAACCATCCCTTGGCTGCAAGGTATTCAGCAAGATATTCCTGTTCGGTCTGCCCCGGGGTTGGAATAAGCATGGCGCTGCACCTGAGGCTGACAAGCTCCATAACAGAAGAATATCCCGAACGGGTGATTATGCTTGTGCTTGAAACCAGAACATCCCTCATTTCTTGAGTGCAAAGGTGATTAAAGGAGATTATCTTACCGTTTTCTGTTGTCCTGGTCTCAGGTCCGGGCTTTCCTTCCAGAACCACCGTCCTGGTATCCCCGTGATGCAGGGCATTGGTCAGTTTCTTTCTCAGGATGCTTCTCTGAGGTTCCGGTCCCGACAATACCAGAGTGTTGTGAGGGTAATCGAAACCGGCAGATCCCGATGCTGTCATGCCTGAAAACCTCGACAGTATCCCGATATACCTGACATTGGAGGGAAGCTTTAACCCATGTGCCAGGCGCCCCGACAGATTGATTTTCCCCGGAAGGTCGGGAATAAGGCACAGCGAATACCTTCTAATAAAAAACCTGTGAAACAGTACCCCGATCCATTCCAGGAACCTGAGCCTTTCCGGAAGGGGAATAAGCGGCATGTGAGTGACATAAATACTTTTCACCTTTCTGTTCCACAGACCAAAACGGTTATCGCTTATCACTATGTCAATATTGTGTTTGCGAATGATCCGCTTCAGCCTGAAATGCTCGGTGACAATATGGTAAAACAGAAGAGGGGTTTCAAACAGAAGAAGGATATATTGTGGTATGATACCTGAGTAGCCTGGCCTGAATCCGGGGAAATGGATGTGAGAAGCTTCGGGCAGTTCACGCCTGAAAAGCTCCTGATGAGCCCTTCCGCAGGCTGTTATAACATTGTTATTACGTTGCTGAAGCTCCCTTGCAAGAGGTATCATGCGTCCGGCATGACCAAGTCCCCATTCGAGCGGACATATAAGTATATTCTTTCTCCTGTCCAAGCCTAATCTGATACAACAGTTTTTATTCCCAGCTTTCTTACCTGTTCCGCTATGCTGTTGAGATCGGCAAGAGGCACTTTTATAAGGGAGTTGCCTTCAGGTGTGTCCCTCGAGATGGTATAGATCATCACTTCGGCCGGCTTTATCATCGCCAGAGCTTTCAGCCAGGTCCCGATCTCCCCGGGAGTGGTGTTGTCGACAGGGAAACCATTATGGGATCCTCTCACGAAAAGTGTCTGAATAATCAGGTGGCCCCTGAAACCTTTCAGATCCGATATGAGATCCTTAACCTTTATTTTTATGTGAGGCTGGTTGTGGGTTTTGACAGTCAGGTCAAAGCCCGAGTCGAGCTTGAGTATGTTCTGGTCGACTTTCAGAAGGGCTTCCTTTATTTCAGGTACTCTTATTCTGGTGGAATTCGAAAGGACCGCTATTCTTGCTTCAGGGAAATACCTGCCGCGAAGTTCAATGGTGTCGTCGACTATCCCGGAGAATTCAGGATGAAGTGTCGGTTCTCCGTTACCGGCAAAGGTAATGACATCAGGAACCAGACCTCTTATCTTCATCTCAGCCAGTTTGTTCTCAAGGGCAGTGTAAACTTCTGTCCTCGATGGCAGGGGACTTTTAGCGTCCGATCCTCCCGGCGTCCAGCCGCATTCGCAGTAGATGCAGTCGAAATTGCAGTACTTCCTGTTAAGAGGAAGAAGGTTTATGCCGAGCGATACGCCAAGCCTTCTGCTCTTCACAGGTCCGAATACTATGCTGTCGAATAAGAATGTGGACATTTCCCCGGTAATGAAACGGTGCAAAGATAGCAGAATTTTGAGCAAGTTTTGCATAAAGGCAGGAAGATCCCTTCGGCTCACTTTGGTCGCCTCGGGATGACCCTGCCCAACTTCACGCCATTACGCCATTACGCCTTTACGCTATTACGCCTTCACGCCAGCCTCGTAACCCTTGTCCGGGGCAGCAACTTCATGTTCTGAAGATCCACATCCTGCAAAAGAAGCAAACCGGGTTTTTTGCCGCGGCGTATGCTGCCATAGCTGTTGCCCTGCCTGAGAGCCATGGCGCCGTTATAAGTAGCCCATTTCACAAGCTTGTGAAGCGGGATCTCAGGGTAATATGTCTGGAGTACCTTAAGTTCCTCAAGAATGTCGAGACTTTCATTTGAGGCCAGGCTGTCGGTGCCTATTACAATGGAGCAGCCTTCTTCATCAAGAAGATCAGCCGGGGGAACCCGGTTTTCAATATACAGATTGGCCCGGGGACAGAGACACCAGTACAGGTTTTCCCTTTTTCTCAACTTCTTTATTGTGGTCCGGTCAACAAAGGTATTGTGAACCAGGATCAGATTGCCCGAAAGAGTCACTTCATCCAGAACGGCCGACTCATGGTCGCTTACCAGCTCCGGATTGTCGGGAAGCAACTCCGACTCACGGTACGATTCCATCAACGGTCCGTCGTAGTATTTCAGAAAGGTTTTCTCAGCCTCAGTCTCCATGAAATGAAGGGAAGTTACCCTGTTGTCTGACGTTACTTCCCTGAGAAGCCGGAAGAGAGTGAGGGAAATGGAGTAAGCGGCATGGGGAACTACGGAATACTGTAAATTATAGTCGCGGGCAACTGAAGCCAGCTGCAGTATTTCCTCCATCCGGCGGCCTGCCTTTTCCTGCTGAAGTCCGAAGACCTCAAGAAGACTTATATACCTGATCCTGCTTTTTTTCTTTATGTCGAAGGTCATCCGGGTGTTGCAGATGTCTGCGCAGAGAACAACTCCTCCGGAATACATGTCCCTGTCGGCTTCGGCTGCTGAACAAAGCATTGTCTCATTTCCGTTCTCCCTTTTGGTACGGAAATTCTTAAGGAACTCCGCAAGCCCTTTTCCGGGTGCAATATGCTCCTTCATGTGCGAGAGCTCAAGATGGCAGTGACAGTTTACAAAGCCAGGGATTATGATCCCGTTATGGAATTCGGCTGTTTCCCTTTCGGTAAGGTTTCCCCCTGAATCCTCCACAGCAGTGACGGTACCATCAGGACCTACTGAGACTATCCCTCGTTTCAGAGGAGGACCGTCGCCGGTGAAAATGTACTGTGCCGAGAAGTTTTTCATTTTGCCAGTCCCGAACGGGAAAGAACAACGTTGTTTACATACTGATGGTAAATCAGGCCGGGGGCCGTGGCTTCTCCTGTAAACCATCCCCTTAGCCTGCTCTTGCCCGGAAAGGGATTGACCATGGTGAGGGTGTAAGTGTGGGGACGGCCGTCTTTCAGAAGCTTTATCGGAGTGAAAGCAGCTATTTTTTCAATCGCTCCGGAATCAGGAGCTGAAAACCAGAAACCGACATGCGGATCGGCTGTCTGGTCGCCGGGGTAGATGCTTATTGTAAAACTCAGGTATATGGTACCGTTAAAATTTCCGGTCTGATCGATCCAGGGTATGTTGTCGGGCCCCGGAAGGTGAAAAAAACGATCACCCTGCCACATGTTAAGGTTCTTTGAGCTGAATGCAAGAAGGTCCTTGTCGGCTATCGATTCCATCTCACTCAGGTTTCCAAGCACCCTGTCGTATATCTTAAGCAGCTTTTTGGGTTTCCTGATGAAATAGTACCTCATGGTCCTTTCCATTTCTTCCATGGTATAGCCATGGTTCTCAATTATGTCGATGTACGACTGCAGTGTGTCGCTTTCATGAAACCTGTATCTTATTTCCGGTATTGCCAGCAGACCGTCGGCAAGATAGGCGTCGGTAAGGATGGAAGTAAGATTGTCGGCAGGAATGAGATCCTTGTGCTCCGCCTTGCTCCGCCGGCCTGCACACGAGGCGGCAGCCATCAGAACGATGAGCAAAACAGGGATGATATGCCGACGGACTGAACTCATTTGACAAATTTAATCATTTGTAAGGTACTTAAGTGTAAGGAAACGTACAGGGTACCATGCCGCCCAGAATCCAATAATCAGCACTGTGAGAGGGACTACAATGAAATCCCTTATTTTCATCTCAACGGGATAGGCATTCACAATAAGCGACTCGCTCTGCAGGCTTACAATTCCAAATCTCTGCTGTACCCAGCAAATGATGAAACCCAGAATAATACCGGCTATTGCCCCTATGATGGAGATCAGCCATCCTTCGTAGATAAATATCTTCCTGATAAGCATGTTGTCGGCCCCGAGACTTCTGAGTATACCGATATCCCTTTCCTTTTCAATGATCAGCATGGTAAGCGATCCGATGATGCTGAAGGATGCAACAATAAGGATCAGGGTGAGAATGAGGAAGATGGCCAGCCTTTCCGATCGCATTACCTTATAGAAGATCTCCTGTTGCTCATATTTGTTCTGAACTTTGTAGCCTTCCCCGAATATCCTTGTAACGTCCCTCTGTACATCCGCCTCCCTGGCGCCGCCGTCAAACCTGATCTCCAGCGATGTCACTTCCGACTTGTATTCGAGAAGATCACGGGCAAAGCCGAGAGGCACAAAAACGTATCTGGAATCAAATTCCTGCTCAACCTGGAAGATGCCGGAG
>JAKLIJ010000063.1 GCA_022709665.1 Bacteroidota bacterium | reverse complement strand
TCCGGTAATCGGTATTCGGTATTCGGTATTCGGTATTGAAAAGGAAAAAAATATAATAAAAATCATATCACCTTGCTGTTTGACTGATAATTACTACCTTTGCCCCCTGTTTATCGGAGGGGGAAACCGACATCCTGCCTTAACAGCATAACAAAACGGCTTTTTGACCGTTCTTAAGATGTCGGTGTCAACTTGGAAACATAAAACAATTGAATGAAAAGACTTATACTAATTATATCTCTTTCGGTCGTACCGTATCTGCTTCAGTCGCAGGTTTCGCTTGTCATGGAGGGCACGACCGTAAACAACACCACAACGGGAAACTGGGCGGGAGTGAACATACCCAGGGCTGAAAAGACTTCGCTGACCTACAGGAACAACTCGGTCACTTCAGTGAATGCTTCCGGATACCTGCTGCAATCGGGCGATGAAGTTCCGATGTCAACCAACAACAATCTCAACGGAGCTTTTATCACCGGGAACAAGCTTACCTGGAATGGCACCGATGCGTCATCGAACACTCACGGAATGTTCATGGGATACAATATTAACTTCACAGTGAGATACAATTACCTCGATAAGACTCCCTACGGCATATTATTCAAATCGGGATCGGATGCAGGTACGAACATGACATATTCGACGGGTTACGGCGCTTCGTACAACATTGTAAGGAACTCCAAGATGTCGGTAAGGATGAAGGGAATAAACGGAGTCCAGGTGTACAACAACACTTTTTACTCAAGCCTTCAGACGGGTACGCTCATCTATATCGATGCCAACAACGACAGGGCTGTCCCTGCGGCTTCCACCGGAGCTAAAATAAAGAACAACATATTCTACACAGTTAATCAGATCCCCAACATAAGCATTGAAAGCAGGTGTCTTTCAGGTTTTGAAAGCGACTACAATGTTTTTTACTGTGAATCGGGAACCCCGGTTTTTTCTGTTGACGGGTCAAGGAAGACATTTGCACAGTGGCAGGCCATGGGTTATGACCAGCATTCGGTGGTTATTAATCCGAATTTCAAAAACACGACAGGTCTGGTTCCTTCGGCCAGGCTTGATTACGGTGTTGACCTGGGTTCTGCATGGTCGGCCGGACTGTCGGTGAATGCAGTATGGAGTGCCGGGAAAGCTCCTGAAACCACAAACCAGAACGGGAAATGGCAGGCTGGAGCAGTAATATATGCTGCAGCTCCTGTGGTAACACCGACTCCGACTCCAACACCAACTCCGACGCCGACACCAACTCCGACACCGACTCCGACACCAACACCAACTCCGACACCAACTCCGACACCAACTCCGGTCAACAATCCTCCGGTGATAGTTGTGAACTACTCATCTGACAACCTGTCGGGATTTGTAGGTGAAATAGATGCAGGGGCAAGTTATGATGCGAACAATGATAAGCTTAGTTATTCATGGGTTGCTCCTTCAAATCTGTCAGTCTCCTCATCTAGCGGTGCAAAAATAAGGTATCTCAGTCCGGTGGTGACTGAAACTCAGACAGTGGAATTTACATTGAAAGTAAGTGACGGCAAGTCAACCCAGACGAAGGCAATTCCTGTTAAGATCTACCCATATAAGCCCGAACTGAAATCAGCGGAAGTGATCAGTATAGAAGCAAGCGGTTTCCAGGCTCCCAATTATCCGTATAACATAATCGACGGCAATATCGGGACTATGTGGTCGGCCAATGGAGATGAGCAGTGGATCATTATGGAACTGCACGAGCCCTTCAGCATCCAGCATGTAAGGATAGCTTTCAAACCGGGTCAGAAGGCCGAAGCGTATTTTGATGTCCTGGGCTCGAATGACAAGGAGAACTGGGAACCTGTTCTGGTCAAAACAGCCTCATGCGGCTTCTCGGGCGATCTTCATGTATTCGACTTCCCCGAAGCCAAGTCGCAGGTAGGATACAGGTTTGTGAAGCTTGTGGGGCATTCCAATTCATCCGACAGCTGGAATTATATTTCCGAATTCAGGGTTTTCGGTTACAGGCACATCAGCAATGCCGGATATGAGGAGCAGCCCGTTAAACTATATCCCAATCCTGCCCGTGAATCAGTCAAGGTACGTATCGACGATCAGTCGTTCAATCCCGATTTTGTAAGAATTGTCAGCCTGACCGGTAAAGTAGTTTATGAAGCAAAAATGGATCCCGGTCTCAGGGACCTTCAGATACCTCTGGGGTTCAGAACAGGAGTTTATATTGTTCAGTTCGGATCAGGCGACCTTACCCTCTTCTCCCAGAAGCTGGTAGTTAACGGCTGACACCCGGTTCCGGCCGCGGAGAGCCTTCCGCCCTATCCAATATGATAAAAATCACAACAAAAATTTATCGAATATCGATAAGTTTCAATATGAATATCGATAAGTTTTTTACCTGAAACGATATCATTTTTAAGCCCGGTCTGCAGTTTTGTCTTTCCGTTTGAAATGGTACATAATTTGTTCCAGATAAACTGATAAAAACTGAAGAAAATGAAAAAGGCGAAATACATAGCATACATTCTTCTCCTGGCTGCCGGTCTGCAGTTTACACCGGCAGGACTTCACGCTCAGGACAAAAATATTACCAGGAAAGAGATGAAGAAGATCAGAGAAGCGAGGCTTCAGGCTGATTTCAGAGTACTTGACACCCTGCTAAAGCAGAGGGATTTTGTGCTGAAAGCATACTATCTCCAGAACAGATATGGCGACAGGATAACTGTAACTCCCCTTCTTAACTTCATAAAGGTGGAAGGCGAGTCAGGAGTGTTGCAGACAGGCAGTACCATGGGTCTTGGTCTGAACGGAGTAGGAGGCGTAACAGCCGAAGGGCAGATAGGCAAATGGCAGTTGCGCCCGGATGAAAAAAGGCTGATATACACACTGCAATTCAGCCTGCTCACCAACATAGGGCATTACGATGTAACTATGACCATCAGGCCTGACGGAGCTTCAAGGGCGACCATATCGGGTATCGGAAGCGACAGGCTGACCTGGGAGGGACAGCTGGAAGTTGGCAGAAACAAAAGGGTTTTCAAAGGATACAATTCCATCTGACAGCACCTTATAATACTATCTGCGGGGGGATGACCAGCCGGAATATCAATGAAGAATGAGATGCCGTGCCGGCGCTACTGAAGGCAGGGCAGCACAGGTGAATTTCTTTATTCAGTTTACAAAGAATTCAAACAACAGTGAGGCATCTTCTATGATCTTTCCTGTCTCCAGTTCCCAGTAGGGATAAATGCATTTTACACTTTCTTCGTCCATTTTACCTGCTCTTTATAGCACCAAGTTATTATTAACAGGATGTCGCACCAAATAAAATGGCGCGGATTTGATGACAGGCAGAAGGGCTTACATTAAACGTTAAAAACCGGGGACTAAAAAAAGTTCGTGCAGATCGTTAAGGTCGTGCAGGTCGTGGAGGTCGTGCAGGTCGTCAAGGTCCTTTGCCTGCGTACCGCAAGCGGTTCTTCTAAACGAAAAAATCCCGCTAAGCAGGATTTTAAAATAGAGGAAAATTTCTGTGGGTTGTACTGGATTCGAACCAGTGACCCCTACCCTGTCAAGGTAATGCTCTAAACCAACTGAGCTAACAACCCGATTTCACCGCAAAAATAGTATTAAATTTTTAAAATCAGCTATCGAATTAAAATCCCGCTCAATTAACCGTGACGTTATGAGAAGTCGAATCCGGAAATGTATGCAGGAGCATCGTAGAAAACATCCTTTTCCTCGTCTGTGAAATTCAGGAACCTGGTGTAAACCAGTCCGGGTTTTGCATTCAGCATCCTGTTGAGAGCTCCCATCCTGACTCCGGTCCTGAGTTTCTCAAACAGTTCGCTACGGTCGTCAAGCCAGGTAAGTCCGGTATAGTATCCTTCTGCTGCGCAAACCGATTCAAACAGGTTGGCAATAAGATCTTCCCTTCCTTTTTTGCAATAGAGTGCATGGAATACAAGATGGCGGAACTCCTCGGGATGGAACAGCCGTTTAAAGTAAGGCGCCTTTGGGAGTATCTTCATATAGATCCATCCCCACACTCCGGGCATGTCATAAATCTTGTACACCGAGGGTATGGCGTTTACACCTGCCACTATCTCCCCTCCTTCCCTTAGGACGTAGTATTTTTCGCCGTGAAAGATATGGTCGGTGCTGAAAAGCGAATGATCACGGTAATAATCCAGCAACAGTTCCCTCATTTTCTCTTTCTCCTCAGGTGTGGTTATCCGGGAGACCCGGGGATCGGGTTTGGGGTTGAACCTGCTGAAGGCCACTGTAAGAAACGACCTTATGTACTCATACCCCACCTGGTGAATAAGGTTTTTTGACCTTTCATTCATGCTTTCGACGAAAGCATACATAATATGCTTGTCGTTCTCGCCGATAAGGTCGAAATCGACCATATGCGGTTTACTGAAAATATCGAGTGTCTTCTTCTTGAATGAATCGTCTTTTTCGGTTTTTATTATCTCCTTTTTCTTTCTGTAGGATATATCGGCCTGGTAAACGGAGTCGAATGCCAGGTATCTCAGGTAGGATGAGGGATACTGAAGTTTCCCCTGGCCGGTGATCCTGTAGCATGAGCCAACAGTTCCCGTGACCTTGTTTTTCCTGTAGAGTGAAACGAATCTTATCTTGTCGCCGTACTCCGCGATGCGCGAAGTGATATTCCTGAGCTGAAATCTCAATCCCCCTTCGGAGCCCTGCACTGCCATGCTGAGGATTTCTATCATTCCTTCCGTGGCATGATCAGAGACTCTCACCTCAAGATCCTTGTGCTTTATTATTGTCCTTTCAAACATATAGCTTCAAGTTCAGTTACATCTTATTAACTTCCTGATAACCAAAGACTCTCTGAAGCAGAGGAGTTACTCTTGCTTCCACTTCCTTTCTTATCTTAAGTTCTTCCATTTCAACTTTGGAGAAGATCCCTTCGAGAGCCTTTCGGGTAAGGTACTCATCGAGGTCGGTATTTACAGGTTTGAATCCGGCCAGTTTGCCGGGGATTGTATTTGCAAACGAGTTCCATTTGCCGGTAAGGGCAAGCCATGAATCCTTGGTAGAGATGCCGGCAACAATTTTCTTTTCTGTCGATCCTGTGATTTTGGGTTTATAGAGCGAGAGCAGGGCGTCGTAGGTTGTGGATTTCAGGTAAGCGGTTGCTGCGTTGTCGGCTCCCCTGAGGATGTTAAAGGCATCCGACACTGTCATCGAGGTGATGCTGTTCACGAATATGGGGGCTGCTTCCTTTGCTGCATCCTCTGCCGCCCTGTTGATCCTCAGGATCACATCCCCGATGAGTTGTTCCCCCCCGGGGATCCTCGATATGTTGTCGGCTATAACCCTGGCTTCTTCCGGAAGAAGTATCCTGACAGCCGGATCGCCAAAGTATCCGTCTTCGGCGCCCAGTTTCTCAGCCGAATTGCGGGCTCCAATGGAAAGGGCTTCCTTCAAACCTTTTACAACTTCTTCCTCGGTAAGAGGAACGTTGGCAGTCGTCTGAAGGACATTAAGCAGTTCCGAGCATCCGGCAGATACCAGAAGCAGTATTGAAAGAGCAACTATTCTGATTCTCATGAAAGATGTTTTTGTTTGCCTAAAGATACAAATTCCAGCCAAAGTCACGAAATACCGGGAAGCAGGGTTTCTGCAATTATCAGATCCTCAGGGTTTGTTATTTTTATATTTTCCCTGTTACCACTGACAAGACGTATCTCTTCTCCTGTTTTTTCAAGAACCATGGCATCGTCTGTGAATTCGGGATTGAATTCTGTCATATAAGCCTTCTTGATAAGGTGCGAAGCAAAGACCTGGGGTGTCTGTATAAGCCTTATGTATTGTCTGTTAACGGGCATATTGCCGGCTCCCGTCACAATGCGAACCGAATCGGCAGGGCTGACGGCAGGGATTGCGTTGCCGTACCGGGCAGCAGTTTCAAAACAGTTTCTTATGGTTTCAGCGCTGACCAGAGGCCTCACTCCGTCGTGAATTGCAACAAGGCTTTCATCTTCAACCAGTTCGAGTCCGTTCCTTACCGATTCGAACCTTGTTTGTCCTCCTTCGGCAAGTGAATGAGGAAGGGTGAAGGAGTGCTTCGCCTTCAGTTCATCCCAGAATTCGAACAGGTCACGCGGGAGAACGATAATTAGTCTGATTTCATGATCGAAGGCGAAAAAGCGTTGGGCAGAATGCATCAGGATTGGTTTTCCCGCCAGCTCAAGGAACTGTTTCGGGATGGCAGTACCCATTCTTTTGCCGGCTCCTCCGGCAACGATAAGCGCATAGCGGTTCATAAGATCTTATTTATCATGCTTTCAAAGCCTTTGCTCCTCCGGAGAGCGGAAAAGAAAGGATTGCAGTGACAAAACTATTCCCTGGTATACAGGAACCTCTTGATGCTTCTTTTAGGTGTTTTTGCAAACTCCTCGCGGTGTATCCTGAACTTGCTCACCGCCATAAAGTCGGGAAGACGTTCGTTGACAGCTTTCCTGGCTTGCTCAAAGATGGAAAGCAGCTGCTCCTCGGATATGTTTTCCTTTTTCACGGCATCCATATCAGGATAGATCAGTGCGATAAGTTTATTATCCTCAGAAATAACGAGTGATTCTGCTATATAATCCATATTATTGAAAACAGCCTCAATTTCCTCGGGGAAGATATTCTTTCCGGAAGGGCCGAGCAACATGCTTTTGCTTCTTCCCTTTATGAAGATATTCCTGTCCTTGTCCATTATACCGAGGTCGCCCGTATGCATCCAGCCGTTTCTGTCGATTATCTCGCCGGTTGCCTTTTCATTTTTGTAGTAACCAAGCATGACGTTTTCGCCCCTCAACAGTATTTCTCCCATCTCCTTCTGGGGATCAGAGGAATCGATTGTCACTTCAAGAGTGTCCACCGGTCTTCCCGAAGCGCCCAGTCTGGTTGTATCCCATGATGAATAGCTGATAAGCGGACCGCACTCGGTCATTCCGTATCCAACCGTGAATCTGAAGCCTATCTTTCTGAAAAACCTTTCTGCCTCGGGGTTGAAGGCAGCGCCGCCGATTACTATCTCCTTGAAACGTCCGCCGAATGTGTCTGTAAGTTTCTGGTTGATCTTCCTGTGCAGGATCCTGTTTACTCCGGGAATTGCAAGGAGCAGCTTCATATGAGGTTTGGTTATGACCGGAAGGAGCTGTTTCTTGAATATCTTTTCGATAACCAGAGGTACAGAGAGTATAAGCCTTGGCCTTATCTCCTTGAATGCCTGAACAATGATCTGAGGTGAAGGGGTCTTCGACAGAATGGTGATATGGCAGCCGAATGTGAAGGGGAAAAGGAATTCGAAAGCACAACCGTAGGTATGGGCCAGAGGAAGGAAAGAAACAAGGGGGTCGCCCGGATTGAGAGGCATGTTTGCCTGGGCATATCTCACGTTGGCGGCAAGGCTGTTATGAGAAAGCATCACCCCTTTTGAAAAACCTGTGGTTCCGCCTGTATAGCTGATTACAGCCAGCTTGTCGTTTGTTATATCCGAGAATTTAATGTCTTCCTTCCTGAGTTCCGGATACAGCTTATTGTATTTTCCCTCGAGAGAATCAAATATCGCTTTAAGGCTCTCCTCTTTTGAGGTAATGAGCGAAAAGTCATCAACTGAAATAACGCCCTGTATCTGAGGTATCTTAGCCGGATCAATAATCTCGTAGATCTTTTCATCGGCGAACAGAAGAAGGGAATCCGAATGGTTGATCAGGTTTGAAAGATCGTCGGGTTTGAAATCGGGCAGTATTGGCACTATTACAGCGCCGTAGGTCACTGTTGCGAGATAGGTGATGCACCAGTTGGCCGAGTTCCGTCCCACGAGAGCTATTTTGTCGCCTTCTTTGATGCCGGCTTCTCTGAAGAAGATATGCATCTTGAGCATCTTGCCAGCTATCTCCTTGTAACTCAAGCCTTTTTCTTTGTAATTCGAAAGAGCTTCATTCTCCCAGTTAAGGGTCACACTTTGTTCAATATAACCGATCAATCGTTCTTTGATCATTGTTTCAGGTTTTTGATTAGAGGCAAAGTTAAAACTTATTTGGTATTCCGGGGCAGCAGATTTTCCTATACCAGGTACATGACTACCATTAGGATGACCGACAATATGTTAACTATTGTGAAGAAAAAATTATACTGTTCCCGTTTCTTGCTGAAATATTCCAGTTTTCTTGCGAAGATCCCGATATTGGGGGCAAATATTACGATAAGGAATGCAAAGAACTCTATTCCGTAGAAGACCTTGTCGAGCCCTCCTTTTACAAGGGCTGAAAGGTAAACTATGATGCAGAGTGTCAGAAGGTAAAAAAGATAGCTCAGCTTCAGCAGGAGTGTCGAAAGGAGTCTTCGCTTATGAAGCTGGTGGGGCTTCAGGGCGGCATAAGCTCCGGCAATAATGATGATTATGAAAATAATACCTAGAACATGATTTAATATCTGATTGAAATTTGCCATATCTCCGGATATTAAGACTGCATTATGATTCCCTGAGTGTCCATATCAGTGAGCTTGCGCCGAGTACAGCAGCATTTTTAGTGCTGAGTTTAGAAGGCAGGATTTTCACCTTGCCTTTGTAAATATGAAGAAGGTTTTCTTCCATCGATCTTCGGGCGGGTTCGAAAATTAGTTCCTTTGCCTGGGCCAGTCCGCCGAACAGGAATATAGCTTCCGGGTTAAGGTGTGAGACGACATCGGCCAGTTTGAAACCAAGTACGACTCCGGTTCGTTCGAATGCTGCAAGCGCTATGGGATCGCCTTTTTTAGCTGCGTTGTTTACTATTTCCGCATCAAGCTGGTCGAAGCTGTATTTCCTGAGCTCACTTGGGCTTATGCTGTCAGCCATAACCTTCAGTAAAGTCCTTTTCAGTCCGGTTGCCGAGACATAGGTTTCGAGGCAGCCCCTTTTACCGCAGTCGCATTCCCGGTTGCAGAGTCCCGGCCTTATTGTTGTATGACCAAGTTCTCCTGCAAAGCCCTGGTGTCCGTACAGAAGTTTCCCGTTTACAACAAATCCGCTTCCCAGGCCGGTTCCCAGGGTGATAACCACGAAATCCTTCATGTTTTTTGCTCCGCCGTAAACCATTTCGCCCACGGCTGCGGCATTTGCGTCGTTGGTCACTACCACGGGCAGGGTTGTATGTTTTGCGAAAAGCTCAGCCAGGGGGGTTATTCCTTTCCAGGGCAGGTTGGCAGGATATTCGATAGTACCCTTGTTGATGTTCCCCATGGGGGCTCCGATCCCGAACCCGATGAGTTCTACATCATCCTCCGATTTTTTGTAGATCTGCATTATCTTTCCGAACAATGCGGCCACATATTCATCGGCCCTGGGATACTGTGAGGTTTTTATCCTGTCTTCGGCAATTATGTTTCCCTTCCGGTCGACTATAGCGAATACAGTATTCGTTCCGCCAATATCAATTCCTGCAACTGCTTTCTTACGTGACATTTTATAAGATTTTATCCGATTAGCCTGTTATTCAGGCACATATTCATTTCCTACCTTCCTCGCTCTCCTGGGATGATCCAGGTCGATACCCAGGGCTACTCCGGTTTCCACAAGCATATTCCAGCCGGCAGCCAGCTGGAGGTATTCTGCATATTCTCCTCCGTCGGGGATCACTATTGTAGGAAAAATGGTCTGTTTTGACGAGATGGCTATTACATGAACCCCTACTCCCTTAACGATGCATTCCATGAATTTATCCTGGTCGACATCGAAGGGATCCACCCATATAAGCACCTCATCCCTGTTCATTATTTCCTCGATCCCGTGAAGGGCAAATGTTCCCTCGAAGAATGCAGATCTTTTTCTGGTTATCTCATTTGTTTTCAGCGCTATTTCTGCAGCTACCCCGTTGTCGCGCCCGGCAAAATAGATGATGCCGGCGTTTTTCAGAAGTTCTGTGATGGATTTGTCTATCGGGGCCGTAAGCACTTCCTGTGTCTGTTCCGCCAGTTTCCCCAGGCCTTCCATTTTGACTCCCCGCAAGTTTCTGAGAAGTGAATCATAGAAAAGGCCCTGTTCGATAACTGATTTGGTAGCGGCAACTGCTTCTTCTTTTCCGCATGACAGCACATGAGTGTCGTCGGCCAGTTCCTGGAGTTTTGTATTTACGTTTGCTGTCAGTCCGAAAACAGGTTTATGTTTTTTGGCCTTAAGGACGTTAACCAGTCTTATCACCTCTTTGGTCTGACCTGAGTTTGATGCCAGGAAAACCGTAAAGTCGTCTAGGTTGTATTCTCTTGCCTGGGTACAGCCTTCAGTAATAACAGGCATCAGGAACTCTTTCCTGAGGTTCGACCAGATGGCTCTTTTGGCAGGGAAAAGCCTGCTGCTCCCCTCACCTGTCAGGAACAAACCCTTCTTGGCAAGGACCGGCTTCACGAAGCGTTCAGATACCCCCGGGTCAAAAGCGCTTATTATGCGAGGCGTTTCAAGCATCTCCCTGATAAGGGAAAAGCTGTTGTACTTATTTTCTTTGAGGTTCATGGAAATTGAATTTTTAGGTGATAAAAAAATAAAATAACCGGGCTCTTATCAGGCAAATTCGAGCAATCCGAAATATTCAGGCCTGTGGAAGTCCGGCTTGTCAGTGGCTACCGGGTTCCATGTGAGGTAATGCGGTACGGTAAGCTTGTTGCCGCACTTGTAAAAATTCGCCCTGAGCGTCGTCCCTCTTCCGCCTTCGATCTTATGATGGATAAAGGTGCTGTAGGGTATTGCCAGAGTCAGTGTCCATTTAAAATCTCCTTCCTTTTCGCCGGAAGGAAGATTTCCGGCAGAAGGAAGGAACCTGATCTGCGCTATTACCGGGGGATCCACTCTCTTTCTGTCATGCCGGCCTGTACCTGTTCCAAGCAGGCAGGTTCCAATGGCATTGAACTCAAAGTTATAGTAGATGCCGTCGGACGAAGGAGCAACAAAGAATTCCACGCACGAATCTTCATATACCTCCTGGTTAGGCAGAGTCTTCTCAGCTTTGAACCATTGTTCCCTTACATGGTACTTCAGAAGTATTCCGTCGCGGGTGCGGGCCACTGCAAAATTCACATCCGGCCTGGAGTCATAAGCCTTCCAGTTAATTTCCCCGATTGTGTGAAGGGTACACCTGTTGTCGAGCAGAAGGGATATTTCCTCCATGGAGAGGCAAGTTCCCATTTCGTCTATATAAATGACACTCAGGGTCTTCACTGGCTGTAAAAATAAATGTCCGGCCGGTCTGACCGGCATGGAGAAGGCACTCCTGCCGGTCAGGATTTACCGGATTGGTCATCAGTTGATTTCGTTCAGGATAAGAGCTGCTGATCCAAGGACAGCGCCGTTGGATTCAGGTATTCCTGAAGGAAGTATCTTCACTGTATTTTTGAACAGAATGTAATTGTTCTTCTTGAGGTATTCTCTGACAGGTTTGAACAGCAGTTCTCCCGCATTGGCAAGTCCGCCGAACAGGAATATAGCTTCGGGGCTGGTGTAGACAATTGAATTAATGATACCCAGGCCAAGCATTTCGGCCGTGTATTCCATGGCTTTCAGGGCTATCGGATCGCCTTTGGCTGCTGCGTCGGCGATAGTCTTTGAAGTAAGTTTTGAAGGAGGAATATCTCTGAGGACGCTGTCGGCTCTCATTTCGCTGATCATAAGCGATGCTGATTTGACAAGTCCTGTTGCCGAAGCATAAGTTTCGAGGCAACCCTTGCGGCCGCAACCGCATTCTCTTCCTCCGGGAACCACGCAAAGATGGCCGACCTCACCTGCAAAACCGGTGTGTCCGTAAACCAGCTTGCCATCGACCACGATGCCGCTTCCAAGACCGGTACCAAGGGTGAGAATAATAAAATCCTTCATTCCTTTTGCTCCTCCGAACACCATTTCGCCCATAGCAGCTGCATTGGCGTCATTTGTGACGGCTACTTTCACATTGAGTTCCTTTTTTACAAGCTCGCCGAGAGGAACTATGCCTTTCCATGCCAGGTTGGGAGCATGTTCGATTGTTCCCCTGTGATAGTTTGCATCCGGAGCGCCAATTCCAATACCTGCCAGCTCGAGATCCTTCTTTCCGGCCAGGAGTTTCTTCACAGCTGTCCCGAGAGCCTTGACAAAATCTTTAACATCAGGGTAATCGGTTGTCTTGAAATGACCTTCAGAAAGAACCTTGCCTTCCGTGTCAACAATGCCGAATACAGTATTTGTTCCGCCAATGTCAACACCTGCTACTACTTTTTTCATATTTACAAGTGTTTAATTATTAATACATTATTTTAAAAACACCATGCCTGGCATGGATTGGTTTTACGTTTGTGAAATATATTGGTTTTAGTTCATATTCCCATCATTTGCGGGCTGCTGTTTTTCTTACCTGCAATTCGTATTGTTTAAAGTTGACGGGCGTGAGTTTCCAGGGATTGACCACCTCCCAGTTCTCCTTGATCTCAATTAGTCCGGGGTAATATGAGACAGGCTCCGGCTGACGGCG
Organism: Bacteroidota bacterium; assembly: GCA_022709665.1. Taxonomy (GTDB): domain Bacteria; phylum Bacteroidota; class Bacteroidia; order Bacteroidales; family VadinHA17; genus LD21. The sequence continues at coordinate 293 of JAKLIJ010000063.1, read as the reverse complement.
GATATCAAAGTCACCCGTTGTCCATTCCCTGTTCCCGTCGAGGTCGGATATCGCCCTTAGTTTGTACTTTCCCTGACCAAGAAGATGGAATTCAACCCTGCCGGTATCAACAAGATATGTCTGCCGTACCGGTTCCTCCCTTTCATTAAGAAGTTGTATTATTTTCCCTCCGCCATGTCCTGTGATATCCAGAATCAGTTTCCCGTAAAACTCCGGGCCGGGTACCGAGAATTTGGTTCCTGTGGAATCGGAATATTCTCCGTAGATACTTGTAAAGGCTGCCGAATCGCTGA
>JAKLIJ010000062.1 GCA_022709665.1 Bacteroidota bacterium | reverse complement strand
CCTCTGTACATCCGCCTCCCTGGCTCCGCCGTCAAACCTGATCTCCAGCGATGTCACTTCCGACTTGTATTCGAGAAGATCACGGGCAAAGCCGAGAGGCACAAAAACGTATCTGGAATCAAATTCCTGCTCAACCTGGAAGATGCCGGAGGGAAAGATATAATTCCTTATAAAAGCATTTTCAGGATCGAGGTCAACAGTTCCGGTCCTCTTCGGAACATAAATATTAAGAGGAGTTATGAAGTTCACCCTCATGCCAAGGTAGTTCGCAACCCCTATGCCCGGGATGGCAAAGGGCCTTCCCTGGTCCGACATCAGCATGAATTCACCGTCCCACATTGAGCTGTCGACTCCGGTAACCCTCGAATAGTTTTCATCAACTCCCTTTATTGTGGCAACAAACTGCCTGTCGCCATATCTGAGCAGGGCATTCTCCTCCGCGCAGAGCGAATAGCAGGCTACGCCGTTCACGTTTGAAAGCATATTGAGAGATGTTGCGTCGGGAATAAATGTTTTTCCCTGAACAGGAGTGATCTTAAGGTCGGGATCGAAGGTGTTGAAGATCGACCTGACAAGTGTTTCCAGTCCGTTGAACACAGAAAGAACTATAATGAGAGCCATTGTGCCCACTGTTACACCGGCAACGGAAATGGAGGAGATGACATTGATTGCATTCCTCGATTTTTTGGCAAAGAGATACCTGCTCGCTATGTAAAGTGGGAGTTTCACTTTTTTACCTGATTGCCGAAACCAGAAGACCGGTTCCTGTTTTATGAGTCAGTGAGATATCAAAAAAGTTGAGAATAACTGCTACCGGGAAGGTGAACATATAGTAGACGGGAAGAATAATGATGCTTAGCTTCGACCGGTTCAGCATCCTGATGGGGATCTTCATAGAAAGGAGCCATGAAACGGAACCGGGCCTGCCGTAGGTATAGGCGGTCCGGATGTTCCTGAAACCCGCTCCTTCCAGTTTCCTCGTTATATCTCCTGTCCCGTATCCGTTCCTTACGTGCTCCTCGATGAAGGAGGTCTCACCTTCGCCATGAACATCCGATCCTCCCATATCGGAAGGCGTTGATATAAGCAGACTTCCTCCGGGCCTGAGCGCCCTGAAGAAATTTCTGAAGACAAGTTCGTCCCTTTCGATATGCTCCATGACATCAACCGAAAGAATGATATCGTAAGTCTCTTCTTCCTTTAGTTCAGTGAGGTCGAGCTTCTCACAGACCACCCTTTCCGAAAGTCCCGTCATCCTGAAGAATTCCCGGGTGCTTTCTATGTGTTCCGGATCGATGTCAACAGCCTTTATACTCCATTTGCTGTTAATCCTGCTCATCCTCCACGAGTACTGTCCGAAACCCGAGCCGGCATCCAGTATACGTGCTTCCCCCGGATACTCCCTGGCCAAAACCTTAAGAGCTTTCCTAACATGCCAGGCTCTGAGAAGAAGAAGATCGAGAGAAAGGTAAAAGAGCTTTCTCATTGCCACCGGACCCGAAAAGATCCTTCCAACCGTTTTCTTGACCGGATCGTACTGCATAGCTCAGGTTTTCAGAAGACGGTCAATATTGTCAATGTAATCGAGGCTGTCGTCGATGAAAAAGGCTAAAGCAGGAACTATGCGAAGCTGCTTTCCAACTTTCTGTCCTATCTCGTACCTGATCTTCGCTGAGTGTTCCTGGATTCCGTTTAAAACAACATCCTGGCCATCCGAAGGAAATATGCTGAGGTAAATCCTGGCTACAGAAAGGTCGGGACTTATTCTGACTTTTGTCACCGAGATCATTTTGCCGTGAGCAAACTCATTCCCCTTCCTGAGGAAGAGGTCGGCCGCCTCCTTCTGCAGGAGCCTGGATACTTTTTTCTGTCTCGTTGATTCCATGGCCTCTTGTATTGTGAACAGGCAAAGGTACGATTTTCGGAAAAAGAATTAATTTTGCGGGGAATTTTATTGAAGAGATGATGGAAACAGTTGTTAGCGGGATCAGATCGACAGGGAAACTCCACCTGGGAAATTATTACGGCGCCATAAAGAACTTTATAAAAATGCAGAATGAGAACCGGTGCTTCTTTTTCATAGCCGACTATCATGCGCTGACCACTCATCCAAAACCCGATGACCTTCACGGTAACATCAAACAGATCCTTGCCGAATACCTTGCCTGCGGGATCGACCCCGATAAGGCCACCCTGTTTGTCCAGAGCGATGTCCCGGAAGTCTCGGAACTCTATCTCCTCCTTAACATGAATGCCTATGTGGGGGAACTGGAACGAACCGCTTCTTTCAAGGAAAAAATAAGAAAACACCCTGACAACATAAATGCCGGCCTGCTTACCTACCCTGTTCTGATGGCAGCAGATATTATCATTCACAAGGCTACCAAGGTCCCCGTGGGAAAGGACCAGGAACAACACCTGGAGATGACAAGGCGTTTCGCCCGAAGATTCAACACCATATACGGGGTGGAGTATTTCCCTGAACCGGATGCCTACAACTTCGGAATGGAGCTTATAAAGATTCCCGGCCTCGACGGAAGCGGAAAAATGGGAAAAAGCGAAGGGAACGGCATCTTTCTTTCGGATACTCCGCAGGCAATAAGAAAAAAGGTGATGAGCGCAGTGACCGACACCGGACCAACCGAAAAAGGACAGGAGATGTCGGAACCGGTGAAGAACCTTTTCTCAATCATGGACGTGGTTTCCCAAAAGGAGGTAACAGATCATTTCCGCGAAAAATATTTCTCATGCGAGATACGATACGGCGACCTTAAAAAGCAGCTTGCGGAAGATCTTATTGTTTCTCTGACTCCGATAAGGGAAAAACTGAATGAGATTCTTGCCGATAATAAGTATCTTGCAAGAGTAGTGAAGGAAGGCGGGGAAAAAGCAAGGGAAAGCGCTGCACGCACTGTAAGGGAAGTAAGGGAGATAATCGGATACAGGCCTTTCTGATATAAAAATAAAAGCCAGGCTTTTGACCTGGCTGACCTTGAAGGATCAAGATATATATTTGAGATTGCCTGTGTAATAAGGTGAAATCAAAATGCGTGCCAAATTGATTCAGATGTCCAGACGCATTGCCATATTTCTTGTAATAATTCTGCTTGCCGCAGTGGCTGCCGCCGCATATTTTCTGCATCAGAGCAGACTTACCATGGCAGCCGATCCTTACAGGTTTGTAGGGGAGGATGCCTGTATTCTGATCGAAACCATCGATCTCAGAAATCTTATTAATTCGGTCAGTTCCGGAAAAGGTCTTTTTTCTGAAATTGAAAAAGTAAAGGAACTCGGGAGTTTCAATTCACAGCTGAAATTTATCGCAGACCAGATTAACAAGCCGGGTTTCAGAAAACTCTTCCAGGAGGGAACGGCAGTGATCTCCTTTCATTCCATGGAAGACGGAAGACTGATACCCTTCCTTTCAAAGGTAATTCCTGCGGAGACTGGATACAGGCACCTGCGCGAAGCCCTTGAAGAAGCCGGAATCACACGCATTACCGAGGAGAAGACAGCAGGAAAGAAAATATCGCTTATCCCGTACCATGCCGGTGAACGGACCGACACCCTTTTTGTCGCCATGAACTCCGGGCTTCTTCTCTGTACCACATCCCGCAGGCTTGCCCTTAGAACAATTACTCCGGGCGCTGCAGAAAAGGATATCAGAAATGCCCCCGGGTTTTCAAGGATACTTGTTGCATCGGGGAAAAACCAGGACAAGCTTTTTGTTGTGTTCGGAAACCTTGGAAAAACTTCCGAAAAAATACTTCCTGAAGAAAAGTCATCCCTTGCCGGAAGGATACTGAAAATGGGAGGCAGTGCCGGAGGCGATGTATTTATCAGGGAAGACGGGCTTACCATAAGCGGTTACATTGAAGGCAACGGAGGATCGGAAAGGCTTTCGCGCTTCAGATCGGTAGAGCCGCTTACATTTCAGACATACAGGATACTACCCTCTGCAACATCGATGTTTGAAGCCATGGCGCTGGTTCCGCGTACTGACAGGCAGCCCGCATCCGGGGAAAGCCAGACTGCCATACTGGCCGGAAGACTGGCTCCTTACCTGGGCGATGAGATAACCAAAGCCTGTCTCGACATTAAGAACAACCCGCTTAGCAGGAATACTCTTGTCATTTACAAGCTCAAAAACCGGGTGCAGTGTGAGAACATCTTCCTCGAAGTAATGGGAAATAAAGCCGAAAAGGCATACTTCAGACCCGACGAGCAGACCAGTGTGCCGGTTTACCTTACGGGAAAGCCGGGATTGCTGCTTGAACTGGAACCGGGTTTTGCCCCGGGTTTCGATGATTCTTCATTCGCCTTTTACGACAACTATATGATCACGGGAAACTCCTATGCTGCAATATCCCGTCTTCTTTACGACAACATGCTGAACAAAACGCTGGCCAACGACTTTCTCTACAGGGAATTCGAAAAAGGCATCCCGTCAAGGGCAGCTTATCTTTTCTATTGCGTTCCGTCGAAAAGTCTCGACTACTTCTCAGGTTTCCTCGGGAGCGGACTGGCAAAAGGACTGGCTGCCAACAAAGATATCCTGGATAAAATACAGTCGGTCGGCTACCAGCTTGCATCCGTTAACGGAATGGTTTACAATAACCTGACAATAAGCTATAAAGAGCTGGTCATGGAGGAGTCGACAACGGAATGGGAGACACTGCTTGATACCACGGCAGCAATCAAACCCTTCTTTTTCACAAACCATAACACCGGAGCCAAAGAGATATTCATTCAGGATTCCGGTAACAACGCCTACCTGATCAATACTGCAGGCCGTGTTCTGTGGAAGCTTCCGCTTAGCGAAAGAATAAACGGAAATGTCTTCATGATAGATTATTACCGGAATGGAAAGTATCAGCTGCTCTTTGCAGGAAAGAACAATCTTCACCTTATAGACCGCAATGGAAACTATGTCGACAGGTACCCGGTCAGGCTCAGATCTCCCGCAACGAATCCTCCTGCCCTTTTCGACTACGAAAACAACGGAACATACAGGATAATAATTGCCGGGGAAGACAAGCTCATTTACAGCTACGACAAATCGGGCAGTGTGGTCAGGGGATGGGAACCATTCAGAACGGCAGGACGGGTGACTTCCGAGGCAGGTTTTTATAAGGTGTCGGGAAAGGACTTCATTGTGGTAGCCGATGAATCCTCAGTTTACTTCCTCGACCGGTCAGGAAAAATAAGGCTTACTCCCGATGATGCGGTCACAAAGGCAGAAGGATCATCGCTCAGGCTCTCATCCGCTTCAAGACCTTCACTGGTTTGCTCCGCCCCCGACGGAACTGTCCAGTCTGCATCTTTTACAGGCGAAGTAAAAAAATTCAGCCTCAGAAAGTTCAGCACTGATCATTCATTCGATTTTTTTGATGTGGATGGAGATGGCTTTGGCGAATATATTTTCATTGACAGCAGTAAGCTGTATCTTTATGACCATAACCAGACAGAAATGTTTACCAGGGATTTCGATTCTGCAAGCCTCGTGGGCCCGATCAGTTTCACATTCTCTTCCTCCGACAGGAAGATAGGGGTGTTTGATGCCGGCCGGAACCTTATCTGGCTTGTCGACAGCAGGGGAACGGTGATGAGCGGATTCCCCCTCAGGGGAGCTTCCATGTTCTCGATCGGAAAACTGTCATCCGCTCCCGGCTGGAACCTTATTGTGGGAGGGGCCGACAGATTCCTCTACAACTATAAGATCGACAGCTCAGTCAAATAAAGCCGGGGAGTAAGATATTGAAAGTTTAAAACGAATAATTTCAGAACAAAATGACTATTTTAATCCGCTTTGTACTAATCAGCATAATTATTTATCTCCTTATGAGGTCATTTGTAAGATTTTTCCAGGGACAGGATGAGCCTGATCACCGGAACCGGTCGGACAATAATGACAGTCAGAAACAGTCGGGAGTATCGAAGGAAATCGGAGAGTATGTTGATTACGAAGAAGTTGACTGAAGCTTTATTTCAGTGATTTCCTGAGTTGTTTTGCCAGTGCATTTGCGAACACGAAGTCGTTAAGGGCGCTGCAGTCGGAATCGAGGATCTCCTTGTTGCTTCCTTCCCAGCACTTGACACCGTCGCTCAGGAATACTATCTTTTCACCTATTTTCATAACCGAGTTCATGTCGTGAGTATTAACTATGGTGGTCATGGAGTACTCCTCGGTTATCTCCTTTATAAGTTCGTCAATAAGAATTGCAGTAAGCGGATCAAGACCTGAGTTAGGCTCGTCACAGAACAGGTAAAGTGGATTGAGAGCGATAGCCCTGGCAATAGCCACCCTTTTTTTCATCCCTCCTGAGATTTCGGAGGGAAACAGCTTGTTTGCGTTCTTTATGTTAACCCTGTCGAGGCAGAAATTCACTCTTTCCGTCTTTTCCTCCAGGCTCTGATCTGTGAACATGTCGAGAGGAAACCTTACGTTCTCTTCCACAGTTCGTGAATCAAAAAGTGCGCTTCCCTGGAAAAGCATCCCGATCTTTTTCCTTATCTCCTTTTTTTCATTGAATTCCAGTCTGTTGAAAAGCTTCTCGTCGTACCATATCTCACCGTTGTCGATCTCGTGAAGACCGACGACCGACTTCAGAAGGACAGTCTTTCCCGAACCGCTCCTTCCGATTATCAGGTTGGTCATTCCTGCTTCAAAAGTGACGGAAATATCGCTGAGGACAGGTTTGCCGTTGAAGGCCTTGTTCAGATTTTCAACCCTTATCATGAGAGGAGAAGCTGGGTTAGGATTACATTGAAAAGCAGGATCAGAATGCTGCTGTGGACTACTGCTTTCGTGCTTGCCTGACCCACTTCGAGCGACCCGCCCTGGATCCTGTAACCATGGTATGCTGAAACGGTGGCAATTATGAATGCGAAAAAGAGTGTCTTTATTATGGCGTAGGTCACATAGTAGGGAATAAAGGCATACTGGATGCCATAGATATAATCCTGGGAGGTTATAACTCCCGCTGAGGTACCTGCTATCCAGCCGCCGACTATACCCACTGAAATACTGATAAGGGTGAGGACCGGATTGAAAAGAAGAGTGGCGATTATCTTGGGAAGAATAAGGTAGGAAGCCGAATTGACACCCATGGTCTCAAGCGCGTCTATCTGTTCGGTGACCCTCATGGTGCCTATCTCCGAGGCAATGCTCGAACCAACCTTTCCGGCCAGTATAAGTCCGGTTATGGTCGAGGAAAACTCAAGCAGGATGGAATCGCGGCAACCCAGCCCGATAAGATAGGTCGGATAGATGGGATTCTCCGTGTTGTAGGCCGTCTGAAGGGTTATTACAGCTCCCATGAAAAAGGAAATGATGGAGATGATACCCACCGAATTAAGTCCAAGGAAAACCATCTCATGCATCGTCTGTTTGTAATAAACATACGGTTTTTCCGGGCGGGAGAAAACCTTCCTGAGAAGAATGAAATAAGCCCCGACCTGTTCGAGGAACCTTATGATCATGATCCGTTTTTTTGACCGATAAATTTACAAATAATAATGTGATAAAGTCCAATCCCGAATCCAAAAGGGAGAGGACAATAAATAGTATATTTGCATAGTTTTATCCAAAAAGCAGTATTTCTGATGGACAACAGATATGTGATCATCATGGCAGGTGGTGTGGGAAGCCGTTTCTGGCCCTTAAGCAGACAGGAGCGGCCGAAGCAGTTCCTGGATATTCTTGGTACAGGCGAGACACTCCTGCAGCAGACCTTCAGGAGATTCCTGAACGTTTGCAAAAAAGAAAACATTTATGTGGTAACCAGTTCCGAACATAAAAATCTTGTGGCAGAACAGCTGGGCATCAGCACTTCAAATATTCTGGCCGAGCCTTTCAGACGAAACACAGCTCCCTGCCTGGCTTACGGGACTTTCCGGATTCTGAAGGAGAACCCCGATGCAGTCATTACGGTAACTCCGGCCGATCATCTCATAATAAAGGAAGATAAGTTCACCGATGTATTAAACAAGAGCTTCGATTTTGCCTCCAGGAACGATGCCCTTCTCACTCTGGGTATAAAACCTGACCGCCCGGAGACCGGTTACGGCTATATCCAGGCCGACAGGAAAAAAGCTTCAACAGGTGTTGCAAATCTGCACAAAGTGAAAACTTTTACAGAGAAACCAAATATTGAGCTTGCAAGAGTCTTCCTGCAGAGCGGCGATTTTTACTGGAACTCCGGAATCTTTATCTGGAACATCAAAACCATTATGAATGCCTTTGAAAAGTACCTTCCGGAAATGTATTCCACATTCGAAGAGGGAAGGGATCTTTTCGGAACTGAAAAGGAAACCAAATTCATAAGCAAGACCTACACGGTGTGCCGCAACATATCCATCGACTACGGGATAATGGAGAAAGCTGAAAACGTATATGTGATGTGTACCGACATAGGCTGGTCAGACCTCGGGACGTGGAGCTCTCTTTATGAACATTCGGCAGCTGACAGGAAAGGAAACGCCAAAGTCAGCGGAGAGGTCTTTACATACGAAAGCCAGGGCAACATATTCAACATTTCCCCGGGAAGGATCGCTGTCGTTCAGGGACTGAAGGATTACATAGTGGTCGATGCCGAAGATGTGCTGCTTATCGTGAAGAAGGATGAGGAACAGAACATAAAAAATTATCTGGAGGATGTAAAGAATGCAACCGGCGGGAAATATCAGTGACCGGTGAAACTGAAATAAAAAAGGGCTGCCTCGGCAGCCCTTTTTCTTTGGGTTATGGAATTAAAATTCCCACAGGTCGTGTTCAAAATTGAACAGCTCGTTCTTGATCCTTTCAGCTTCGTAAAGCGTTGCCTTACCAACTGTATATTCGTTTATCTGCCTGTCGTCGAACACGTTTGACTGGCCGAAGATTACGCTTCCGAACCTTCTCTGCATGAAGAGGTCGTCGTAGGATATCCTCTGTGCATCGTTGTTGGCCATGAATACTTCGTGTTTCGCAAGGGCGTCCCTGATATCATCATACCTTATCCAGAACAATGGTTTCCTGAGAGCACGGCCGGCATCGTTGTCAAAACCCATCCAGTAGGGCATCATTCCGATTATCCTTACGTCGAGCTTCGACAGCTTCTTGTCGAAATACCATTCTTCATATACCAGGATCTGTTTTACCTCTTCAGGCTTCGACTGTTCCGTAATCGTGGTGTCCCTTGTCTGACCTTCGGCATTTATCTGTATCGACTGGGTCTTTGTGGTTGCACCCATATTGATCTCAATATCGTCGTATGTGGTCGGAAGGTTGGAATCCATGGCCGAATAGGCATCTATACGGCCTGAGCGGATCTCCTCAAGTATGATGTTTATAAGGCTCTTCCTGCCGTCCTGGGTGGATTTGATAGGATAATACAGGGGCTGGTTAACCTTCTCCCGGAGGTCGATAAGACGCCATATCTTCTGTGACCATATCACATCAGCTTCCCTCAGATAGGGATAGTTGATCTTCTTGTTATCCGGTATTGATTTCTGGTAAATATCGCCAAATGACTGCGCGCTGGCCATTGTGCCGATCGCTAATGCGATAATTCCAAAAAAGACTTTCTTATTCATTGTATAAGGTTTTATTACTTAATCTATTTTCAATATTATTGGGCTCAGATCCATTGTTCTTCCATCGGGAGCCAGGCATTTAATATCTTTTATGAAAAGGTTTTTGCCGCGTGCAAGCCTGTTTATAAGATTTTTCTGCTCTGCAGTAAGTGATGCTGAATTGCTTTTTTCCTCAAAGTCACCGCGGGCATCGGTATAAAGTACGGTGAAGGAGGTGATCTTGTAAACAAGGTCAAATTCAAAGTCGGCCAGCGAGGCGTACACCCCGGTCTGGGCTCCGGCAGTGTTCTTTGCTATTGTACCGGTACTTTTTCCTCCGAAAACAGCAACGGGAGCAGGTACAGCTTTAACCCTGAATTCTATGGGCGCGAATGTGTTAGCCTTGCCGGCATCATCCTTGACAGAGACAACAACCTGAACGTTCTGGCCTACAGTGGTAGGGTTTACCGCCCAGTTACCCCTGAAGTTCTCGCCTTTGGAGTTCTTTACCTTCTGAGTGGTAACCGTTCCGTTCACCACCTTTATCGTTATCTTGCTGGGGTCGACACCCGGGACCGAAACGTCGATGGGGTTGAGGATACCCTTGTACATAACGTTCATGGCAGTAGGGGAGACCACAACGTTGGGTACGCCTACATTGTACGATGAGCTGAAGGGATAATCGATTGTAGTTCCCGAAGGGTTCTTCACTGAAATAACTCCCCCCCATGTCTTGGGCCCGGTTGTGGAAGCACGAACCCTGTAGATACCTCTTCCGGCTTCGTCGACAGGAAGATTGGTTCCGTTGACTGTCACAACCGGTGTCTGGGTGGAGTCGATGGCTGATATAAATACCCTTGCCTCATAATCACCGCCCTGGGTAACATAGTTGGAAACCGGAACAATAGTCGGGATGATCTTGTTGACCCTGAATTCACCGGCATCTATCTGTGAATAAAGGTGGTTCAGAACCTCTGTCTCGGCATTTCTTACATCAACCTGCATCTTCGACAGCACTGTCTGAACTGCCACCAGGGGCAGAGTCTGGAAAGTCAGGTTCTCCCACTTGTTCGGCTGACCATCCGGATCGTGCCCGTCGTCGGTATTGAGACTGGTGCGGAGTGCATCTTCTGCTGAAGGGTTCTTGCCGTCGAGAGCCGAGATAAGGAATTCCCTGTAATCATTCATCAAAGCTTTCAGAGCCGATGCTTTGCCATTTTCATTAGCCCCTATAAGTATCTGTGAGGGAACGTTGTTCTCATCTATCTTCTTGACAAGGTCGATTAAAATCTCCCTTCCGACAACAGCTTCGGTTTCAGGACCTTCTGCCGTTTGTATTATTTCGATCTTGAGATCCTGAATGAAGTTGAATATCTCATCAGCACGGCTTTTCACTTCCATGGCAGTATCACGGTATTTCCCTGCTTTGGTGGGATTTTCGTTTGCCGCACGGGTGAACTCCTCATATATACGGTTGTTCTTGATTGCGTAATTGCCGAGTGTCGTTGTCAGACTCTTGTCAACTTTCTTGAATGCTTCCACGGCTTCCTTCGACACGTTAAGTGCAAGCATGGCGGTAAGAATCAGGTACATCATACCGATCATCTTTTGCCGTGGTGATAGCCTCTCGTGAGCCATTTTCTAAGATTGTTTAGTTTTGGATTAAAATGTCACGTTATTTAACATTCATGGCAGCAAGCATATTGCCATAGACACTGTTCAGAGCTGTGAGGTTTTCATTGAGTCTGGTCATCTGTTCACGATACTTTTTGGTATCGCCGGCCGATTCCGAAAGATCTTTCATAAGGGTCTGAATACCTTTCTGAAGGTTTTCAGATTCCCTGAGATGTTCATCGACACCCTTGCGCTGCAATTCATATACAGCATTCAGGGCCGAAAGGTTTTTGTTAAGCGATTCAAGCTGCTGCTGGTACGACCTGCCTCCCGATTCGATAACCGAATATGACTCGGCAAGCTTGCCGTAATTCGAATTCGAGTCGGTAATTATTCTGGCTGTTGTCTGGTATGAGTCGGCCAGTTTTCCAAGAGCCGAATCGGCTGCGTGGATCGTGTTCATGTATTTCGATGAAGCTGCCGAAATGTCACCCATCACATTTATGTTGGATGTGGCTTCGCTGAATTTCTTCATTCCGACGCCCAGCTTCTGGAACAGGTCGGGAGTGATGTCAGCGCTTTCGAGCATCTCATCAAACTTCGACAGGGCATAAGAACCGCTTCCAGCACCGCCGCCGCTGCTACCGCCGATTACTCCCACATATCCGCCTGAAACGCCCCTGGCAACGGAGGGCTCATCCTCCTTAATGCCTGCAAGCTCAGGATATACCAGTGTCCAGTCAACCTCTTCGTGAAGTGGCTCGAACGCTGAAAAGAAGAAGATGATTGCTTCTGTGAACAGACCGACAGTCAGCATTAATCCGGCACCATTCCAGTGCTGTATCTTGAACAATGCACCAACGATAACTACTGACGCGCCAATACCATACAGTTTGGCCATGAAGTTCTTGTATCCGGTCGACTGAACTATTTCTGCTAGGCTCATTTAACTGGTAATTTAAAGGTTATAATAATTTTATTGATTTACTCCGATATATGATCTGACATTGCGGAACCCGATATAGGATTTTGTAGAATCCTGATATTCGTAATCCCTTGAGCTGGTCTGAAGGAAATATGAAATATCCTTCCATGAACCGCCCCTGATTACTTTGCGCTTGAGTACAGGCGGATCCTGTGGACGGGCATTGTACTCGTAGTTGGGATTCAGGTCGTGTTCGAAAATGTAAGCTGACGGGTGATATGCGCCCAGAGTCCATTCTGCAACGTTTCCCGACATGTCGAACAAACCGAACTCATTGGGTTCATATGATCCGACTTTTGCGGTATATACAGTTCCGTCGTCAATATAGTTACCCCTGAGAGGCTTGAAGTTGGCCAGGAAGCAACCTTCGTAGTTCCTGGTATAGGGTCCGCCCCAGGGATACATCGAGAGGTCGAGTCCGCCCCTTGCAGCATATTCCCATTCGGTCTCGAGCGGCAGCCTGTAGGCCTGAACGTCGGCAATCCCGTTTTTCCTGAGAGCTGTGTTCATGTAATCGGTCCTCCACCTGCTGAATGCCTTGGCCTGAGACCATGAAACACCTACAACCGGATAATCGTCGAACGACGGGTGCCAGAAGTAGAGATCTGCCTGAGGATCATTGAAAGAATAGGTGAAATCCC
>JAKLIJ010000061.1 GCA_022709665.1 Bacteroidota bacterium | reverse complement strand
CGTCGGGATGATTTCCGGTAAATGTTACTGCATCACGGATCACTGAAGCAATCCTGTTTTCTTTGCCGGGCAATGCCGGGGCGAATCCGTAGATGGCGCTCACCGCCCGGGTAAAAGCCACATAAAGGAGGTTGATATTGTCGAGATAGGCAGAAAGCTTTTCTGCAGAGTATTGTTCTGCAAAGATTGTCTCAGAGAGTTCGCTGCCATATCTGAGAGGCACTATTCCCAGTTTGTTGAAAGGCGGGGTTTCCGGCTCCGCCCACAGGATATTTGAGTGAAAGGATTTATGATCGAGGTTCCATGAGAGGAAAGGAAGTATAACTATTCCGAACTCAAGGCCTTTTGATTTATGGATTGTAAGCACTCTCATCGAGTCCTGGCTGTCGGGGACCGGGATCGACTTCTTGTATCCTTCTGTGTTCCACCATTCAAGAAATGAAGTTATTCCGGGATTTCTGGCTGAGGCATATCCGAGTGAGATATCCTGAAAAGCATTCAGATAGGGAACATTCCATGAATAGTTGCCAAGGCTGAAGAAACCGATCAGACTTTCCGTAATGTTCCACAGCGGCTGGTTTCTAAGGGTATCAAAAAACTCCTGGTAACCTTCAGGGAAATAGCTGCGGGAAAAGTCTGCAAGATCATCTCCGGGAAGGGGTACGCTGCCGGCTTCATCCACACCGGAAGCCAGAAGGTAATTCCTGAGCATCAAAGCTCTGGCTATCATATCGCCGGGATTGTCGAGAGCCATGAGTGAGGCGGTTATGAAGTTGACAGCCGGTGAGTTTGACAGAAGAAGCGACTCACCAGATACAATGTTGTAATTGTATCTTTTCCGTTTTTCCTCCGGACATTCAAGCGTGTAATCCAGGACATGTTTTAGCACCAGCGCTCCTTCACGGTTATCCCTGACGAGGATCCCGATCTCCGAAGCCTTGTAGCCCTTGTCCTGTATCGATTCGATCAGAGCAGGAAGATTTTTAAGCACTTCATCCTGCCAGCCCGATTCCCCGGCGCTGTCGACGAACTCCAGTCTGATGTAACCGTTATTTTTATTCCCGGGATCTTTCTGAACAACCTCTGAAAAAAGCTCCCTGAAGTCGGAAGCCTGTCCCGGCTCCGACAATTCTGATTCAAGCTGCCCCGGTATTATTGAAAAAAGGGAGTTGTTAAACTGAATTATATTGGAGCAGCTTCGATAGTTTGTTCCGAGGGGCATTGAGATGAACCGTTTGCCGTCGACGCTTTGTCTCAGGTAGTGGAGAGTGTGCCAGTCGCTGTTGCGCCAGCGGTAAATCGATTGCTTTATGTCGCCCACCACAAGGTTATCGAAGCCCTGTGCCATACTGTTCCCGATAAGCTGCCTGAAATTCTTCCACTGTATAACAGAAGTATCCTGGAACTCGTCGATCATGAAATTCTCAAAAGCATTGCCCACTTTCTCATATATAAAAGGAGCCTGGTCGTTTTCAGTGATCAGATGGATCAGTTCCCCGGCATCTGAAAGAAGAAATACATTTTCATCTCTTGTGATATGGCGGACCTGCACCAGGATATCCGACAATATCCCGAGGATGAAGATGTATGAGAGAATGGCCCTGGCGGTTTTGTAGTCTCGCATTCCGGTGTCGTAATGGTCAACAAGGTCCCTGATGATTTTCTCCAGCCCTGCTTCCAATGCACTTTCCAGCTCCGGGGCTGCTTTCCCCGATGACCACTTTGATGGCTCGCCCGTGGCTGCCTTTACATAGGAATTAGGGGGACGGAACTCCCCGGCTGCAGCAGCCTTTACAAACGATGGAACACCCTTGCCCTTCTGAAAGAACATATCATCAGTTAGTCCGTAAGCATCAAAAAGGCTGATGGCCTTTTTTCCCCCTTCCCTCAGATAAGCTGTAAAGTCCGACATCAGGGTTTTCATTTCCCCGATATATGATGTAAGGAATTCCTTATCTCGCAGTTTCTCCTTTTCAGTGGCGGGAAGCAGTCTGAACTTTTCATTAAAGAGCTCGCCGGCCAGGGCCGTAATGCTTTTCTTAAGGTCCCAGGTCCTACCTTCATCAATGTTTGAACGTGCAAACATAAGAAGCCAGTCTCTGACAGTTTTGTCGTCAGCGGCTGATGATATCATATTGTCGATTGCCTTCGACAATATCATTGTATGGTCGATCTCGATGTCGAATCCGGCATTCAGGCCGATGTCGCGGGCAAAAGCCCTGACTATCTTCTGATAGAAGCTGTCGATGGTGCTTACCGAAAACCTTGAAAAATCGTGAAGGATGGAAGTAAGGATTTCACCGGCTTCCTTTCTAATATCAGGTTCGGCTTTCCCTGTTGACTTCATTATCGGATCGAGGTAAGCGGAGGGATGTCCATCTGCAAGCCTGTTGAGTTCATTAAGAATCCTGTCCTTCATCTCCGCAGTTGCCTTGTGGGTGAATGTGACAGCCAGAATCCTCCTGTAGCTCAGTCTCGACCTGAACAGTTTTTCAAGGTAGATGCCGGTAAGCTGATGTGTCTTGCCCGAACCTGCTGATGCGCTGTATATTGTTAATGTTCCGACGCTCATGACCGGATAAAGTTAGCCAATTTAATTAACTTTGTGCCGTGAAAAAAAGGGTGGTAATAGGATTATCGGGAGGCGTCGACTCGAGTGTTGCAGCCTGGCTGCTGATGCAGGAAGGCTACGATGTTGAGGCTCTTTTCATGAGAAACTGGCACAACACCACCGGCCTGCTTCAGAGCGACTGTCATTGGGAGGACGATGCCATGTTCTCGGAAATGGTTGCAAAAAAGCTGGGTATCCCGTGGCATTTCGTTGATCTGAGCGATGCATACCGCCGGAAAGTAATCGATTACATGTTCTCTGAGTATGAGAAGGGACGCACTCCGAATCCTGATGTTTTGTGCAACAGGGAGATAAAATTTGATTCCTTTGCTGTCGAAGCCAGGAAGCTGGGGGCTGATTATGTAGCCACCGGTCATTATTGCCGCAGGGAGGTCCTTGAAACCCCTGGTGGAACGGTGTACAGGTTGCTGAGCGGTACCGACGGCAACAAGGACCAGAGTTATTTTCTTTGTCAGCTGAGCCAGGAACAGCTTGGTTACGCACTCTTTCCGGCCGGACATCTTACCAAAGCCCAGGTAAGGTCGCTTGCGGCTGATCTCGCCCTGCCAACGGCCACCAGGAAAGATTCACAGGGAATATGCTTTGTGGGCAAGGTCCATCTCCCGACATTCCTCCAGCAAAAATTAAAAGCAAGGAAAGGAAAGGTGATAGAAATACCGGCCGGCTTCAGCCGCACGGAATGGGAAGCCGGTTATCCCGATGACAGTACTGGCGATGAATATCTGACTGAGGCATCTGAACCGTATCACTTTGGATACGCATCCGGCAGGGTAATCGGGGAACACGACGGAGCTCATTTCTATACAACAGGCCAGAGAAAAGGTATCAATATAGGAGGCTACAGGGAACCTCTGTTCGTCCTGGGAACCGATATTTCTGAAAACATTCTTTTTACAGGAGAGGGTCAGTCTCATCCGGGACTGTACAGAAAAGGGCTCTTTGTAAGGAATGACGAAATTCACTGGGTAAGAAGGGACCTTGAGATGAAGAAAGGTGAGACGCGTGAATGTGATGTCAGAATAAGATACCGTCAGCCTCTTCAGAAGGCAAAGCTTTTCAGGAGGGAGAATGGCATTTACGTTATATTCAACACCATGCAGAGGGGGATCACTGCTGGTCAGTTTGCAGCATGGTACGACGGGGAAGAGCTGACCGGATCAGGCACTATCAATGCCTGACTTGCATGTTATAACAATGTTATAACTAATGTTATAACATTGTTATAACGTAAATAACTCAAAAAATATTTAAAGCGCTGATTGTCAAGATAGTCTATCTCTGTAATCGAGATATCCGAATTCCCTTATAAGTCTGAATTTATTGTCAGTAGTCCAGATACCAATGGATGGATGCTGTACTCCGTTGAATGTGGTGGTTTTGACCATTGTGTAATGGATCATGTCCAGGAAAACCACCCTGTCGCCCGGTTTCAGTTCATGATCGAATGACCAGTCGCCCATGAAATCGCCTGAGAGGCATGAATTGCCTCCAAGTCTGTAAGTCGGATTACCCGGAACTGGGTCGCCGGCTCCTGCGATAAGCGGTTTATAAGGCATTTCGAGGCAGTCCGGCATGTGAGCTGTAAACGATGTATCCAGAATAGCGGTACGGATCCCGCCATTTTCAACAATATCTTCAACGGTTGAGACCAGTTCGCCTGTCTGCCAGGCAAAGGCGCTTCCCGGCTCGAGTATCACGTGAAGTCCGGAGCGTTCCCTGAATTCCTTCAGTATCTTTACCAGATGACCGGTATCATATCCCTTCCGGGTCATCAGGTGGCCTCCCCCCATGTTGATCCATTTCAGTTGCGGATAAAAAACAGAAAAATTCTCATCAACAACCCTGAGGACTTTTTCAAGTGCAAAGGAATCTGACTCGAATAAAACGTGAAAGTGGAGTCCTTCAAGCCCTTCGGGCAGGCCCGACCGCTTCAGGTCACCGGCAGTAATTCCAAGTCTTGATCCGGGAGAGCAGGGATTATATATATCATGACCAATTTCCGAGAACTCAGGATTTATCCGCAATCCGGCCGAAATTCCCGATCTCTCAAATTGCTCCCTGTTGTAGAACTTCCTGTACTGAGCCAGTGAATTGAAGGTGATGTGTGAGCTGTAATTCATAATCTCACCAAAAGTCTCCGACTTATACACCGGAGAATAGGTATGGGCCCTGGAGCCGACTTCCTCGAAACTGAGACGTGCCTCATGGGGAGAACTTGCCGAAGCTCCGCTGAAATATTCCCGGAAAACCGGAAATACTCCCCACATTGCAAAACCCTTGAATGCCAGAATAATTTCTGCTCCTGACTCATCCGAGACCTTACGGATCAATTTCAGGTTGTTCCTGAACCTCTCTTCGTCGATTACATAGCAGGGAGATGGAATTTGAGAATAGTTGATGCTCAAGGTGTAAGGGGTTAAAGGTGTAATGGTGTAAAGGTGTAAAGGCTTAAAGGCTTAATGACTGGAAACAGGCGGTCGCGCCGTTACGCCGTTACGCCGTTATGCCGTTAAACCGTTTTATAGTTCCAGATCGATATCATGAAGTTCCACCCATGGAAGTCCCAGAAGGTTTAGTTGTTCCATAAAGGGATCGGGATTAAATTCTTCCACATTGAATACTCCCGGTTTTTTCCATAAGCCTTTGAGGTACATCATAGCACCTATTGCCGCTGGTACTCCGGTGGTATAGCTTACTCCCTGAGCGCCAGTCTCCTCATATGCGGCTTCGTGGCTGCAGTTGTTATAGATATAATAGGTCTTTTCCCTGCCGTCCCTAATACCTCTGATACGGCAGCCGATCGAGGTCTGACCCTTGTAGTTCTCTCCCAGTTCACCCGGATCGGGAAGTACAGCTTTCAGAAACTGAATTGGGACTATCTCGCAACCGTTGTACATGATAGGTTTTATCCCCGCCATTCCGATATTCTGAATCACTCTCAGATGTGTAAGGTACTCCTGTCCGAACGTCATCCAGAACCTGGCTCTTTTTATCGAAGGAAAGTTTTTAACAAGCGATTCGAGTTCCTCATGATATATCAGGTAGGATTCCTTTGGCCCTATCTCAGGATAGTTGAGCGGTTTATGTATCTCGTGAGGCTCAGTGTATATCCATTTCCCGTTTTCAAAGTATTTGCCTTTCTGGGTAACCTCCCTGATATTAATTTCAGGATTGAAATTTGTGGCGAATGGTTTTCCGTGGTCTCCGGCATTGCAGTCGACTATGTCGAGATAGTGGATTTCATCGAAATGGTGTTTGGCAGCGTATGCGGTGAATATGGATGTGACTCCCGGGTCGAAACCGCAGCCAAGAATAGCTGTCAGTCCTGCTTCCCTGAACCTGTCCTGGTAAGCCCACTGCCAGCTGTATTCGAACTTAGCTTCTTCAGGCGGTTCATAATTTGCCGTATCGAGATAAGCAACACCTTCTGCCAGGCAGGCATCCATAATATGAAGATCCTGGTAAGGAAGGGCGACATTCACAACAATATCGGGACGAAAGCTTCTGATCAGCTTTCTGAGTTCGGGCACATTGTCGGCATCGACTGAAGCCGTTTTAATCCTGTCTGATCCGGTCCTGGCAGCTATTGCATCACATTTGGATTTAGTCCGGCTGGCCAGCAGAACTTCAGTGAACACTTCGGGCAGCGATGCCATCTTGCTTATGACCACCGAACCCACTCCGCCGGCTCCTATTACCAATACTTTTCCCATGTCATAAAAGTTGTTAGTGTGATGCCAAATATAGTGATTTTTAGTAAGTCAAAGACGGACATAACGGCTATCATTGGCGCCAATTACAAAAACTGGTTATATTTGATTCCTTAATCCGGGAACAATAATGAAGCTTATCAATCCACTGGTTATAATTTTTATTCTGAGCACCATACTTCTGATAACTGCATCTTCATTTCTTCTATGCATCCCGGTGGCCCTTATCCATAATGAACCTGCCGGTCCTTTTATTCTGTCGGCCCTGATCACTGCTTCGTTATCCATTATACTTTTTGGGATATCCTCAAAAGCTTCACACGAAAAAGCCAATATAAGGGAAGGAGCTCTTTCCGTCTCTCTTGCCTGGCTGGTATTGTCTGCTGCCGGAGCGTTGCCTTATCTTATAAGCGGAACCATTCCGTCATTTATCAATGCATTTTTTGAAACGGCTTCAGGATTCACAACAACGGGAGCAACAATTCTATCCGACATTGAATCACTTCCTTATTCTGTTCTTTTCTGGAGAAGTCTTACCCACTGGATAGGAGGCCTGGGTATCATAATGTTCGTAATAATAATTATGCCCTCGCTCGGTATGACGGCAAACCAGCTTTTGCCGCTGGAGTCGTCGCTTAAGGAAAAGATCCATCCTAAAACAAAATCGGTTGCCATACGTCTGTTGTATGTCTATCTTGTTCTTACAATCGCCCAGGTTCTTCTTCTGCTTGCAGGTGAAATGGATCTCTTCGAGAGTATCTGTCACACATTCGGGACTGTATCGACAGGCGGCTTTTCGACAAAGAACACCAGTATAATTAATTACTCAGCTTACTCTCAGTATATAATCATATTGTTCATGTTCCTTTCCGGGGTAAGCTTTGTGATCTATTATTATATTGTGAAACTGAGCTTTATCAAAGTCCGGCACAATGATGAGCTATGGTTTTACCTTGCAGTCACTTTTATTTTCGGAGTTCTTGTATCGGGCATTCTTCTGGCAAACACTACCAAGCCGGCCGAGCTGGCATTCAGGGAAGGATTTTTCCAGGTTGTTTCCTTTATTACCACAACAGGTTTTGTGTCGGCCGATTATCTGAAGTGGCCTGCAGGAAGCGTTGCCATATTGTTTTTTCTCCTTTTTGCCGGCGCCAGTACGGGATCTACAACGGGGAGCATCAAGATGGCAAGGCACATGCTGGTAATGAAGAATATCAGGAGTTCCCTTGCCCGTCTTGTTCATCCCGGTATGGTAACCCAGATAAAGGTCAGCAACAAACCGTTAAGCGAGCAGACCAATTTATCAGCAACCTCATTCCTGATGATATACATATTTATTTTTCTTGCCGGAGCAGTGGTACTGGTCATAACCGGGCTTGATCCGCTCACGGCTGTCAGCGCTTCAGCAACATCACTGGGAAATGTAGGGCCCGGATTGGGTACAATAGGCCCTGTTTTCAATTTTCTTCACCTTCCTGCCGTAAGCAAGCTGATCTGCAGTCTTCTGATGATTATCGGACGACTGGAGATCTACACCTTTTTCATTCTCTTTACCAGGTCGTTCTGGAGGATTTAAGAAAAGATCTTACATTTTCGAGGTTCTCGGGCGTTCCTACATTGAACCAGTAACCCTCATCAAATGTCAGTGTAAATATTCGTCCTGTTTCTGCAAGATTCAGGTAAAGGTCCACAACTGAGTATATTCCCTCTCTCATGAACTTAAATATCTCCGGTTCAACTATCTGGACGGAAGAAAACCCCATAAGGCTAAGCCCCTCATCCGATTCTGCCTTAAGAATTTCTTCACCGGTTGATATGTTCCTCCAACCTCTCAGAACCCCTTTATCATCGACCAGCAGAAATCTGCTTCCGGGACGCCGGCGGACAGCCAGGGTTGCCAGTGCGTTATTCTCAAGATGACATTTCAGAAGACGGGAAAGATCGAGATCCGTTACAATATCGGCATTATAGACAAGAAAGGGATTATTATCAAAGAAGTGTCTTGCCTTGTAAAGTCCTCCACCGTTTTCGAGCAGCAATTCCCTCTCATCCGAAATTGAGATTTTGAACCCCATGCCTGTAAGCCGGTTTACCTCCTCTTCAACCATATCGGCCATATAATGGACGTTAACTATGATATCGCCGAATCCGTGTCTGCAGCAATATTCGACAGCGTGTTGAAGAAGTGTCTTCCCGTTGATATCAACAAGCACCTTGGGTATGGACTGTGTTATCTTGCCCAGCCGGGTTCCCAGGCCGGCCGACATTATCATTGCTTTCATCCGTTATATCAGAAATGTTTGCTTTCCTCAAGTTTCCTGAAGATAGGAGTTTCCGGGATAGCCCGGGCTGCTGAGTACAGTTCAGGAAGATCAATATGTTCAGAGGCCTTAAGGGCTATCTGATTAAGCAGTATCGCTCCGGGTACAATGCTGTCGGTGAATGTGGGTTTCTGTTCATACAATCCCCTGAATCCGAAAGCTCCCAGGGCCTGCATCACCCTTATCATGCTGAAACCGGTGTAGTAACCCCTGAATTTGTCCTTATCCTCTCCTGAGATACTGCAGAAACTATCGATATAGTAGCTGAGAAGCGATTCCCTGTCGGATTCGGCCATAGGTATCTTGGCGTCATAGAGCATTGAGGCGACATCATACTGCGGAGCTCCCTTTCTTCCTCCCTGGTAATCGATGAACCATGGTTCTCCGTCGACCACCATCACATTAGCCGTCTGGAAATCGCGGTATAGAAAATAATCCTGTCCGGTTTCGAGCAGATAGTCGGCCAGTGCGTTGAAGTCATGCTCAAGACGCCTTTCGTTGAAAGGTGCTGCCAGAAGCTTGAGAAGCATATACTTGAAATAGTTCATATCCCACATCATCGACTGACGGTCGAAGCTCCGGTGGGGATAGCACAGATCAAGGTTGAGCCCTGTAATTCCCCTGGTCTGAAAGAGCACAAGCTTGTCGAGTATTTTCCTGTACAGTTCAACTGTCTCAAGGTCGAATGGTGCAAGTACAGGCTTTTTATGAAGCCAGGTATACAAATTATCATCTCCCAGATCCTGAAGATAATAAACAAACCTGTCGGGGAAATAGCCGAATATCTCAGGCACAGGCAGCAACTTGCTGCGAAAATGATGGGTAAAGCCTATGAAAGCCTCATTCTCCTCGTGATTCGCATTATGAGCCCCTATTATACTTTTGCCATCTCCGTAAATCCTGAAGTATCTTCTGTCGGAACCCGATCGCGGAAGGGCAGTCACATCGATATCGCCTTTCCCGAACAGCTCACTGTAACCTTGAGTAATTGTTTTAACTATTTCTAAATCCTCCATAGGTAATGTATTCATGTTTCTTGTCGTGCGGTCTTGCAGTCTTGCGGTCTTGCCGTCTTGCGGTCTTGCAGTCTTGCGGTCTTGCCGTCTTGCGGTCTTGCGGTCATGCAGTCGTCCGGTCTTCCGTCTTCGGTCTTCCGTCTTCGGTCTTCCGTCTTCGGTCTTCCGTCTTCGGTCTTCCGTCTTCACTACAGCCTTATCATTATCTTCTTCCTGTACAAAATTAAAGCAATAACCCAAATGAGAAGCATCTGAATTATGGCAAACATAAGGCTTCCGTTAAGATTTCCGGCAACCGGTACGCAAATCTTTTCATAAAACCAGGAATAGAGATTGAGTCTGTTCTCTCCTTCTCCTATCGGTATCGATTGCATGGTTTTAGTCCAGACTCCCGACAGGAAATATGAAAAAAGGGCATTAGTTCCGAAGACCAGGAAGAAGACACCCCACTTTCGAATCTTTGCAACATCGGCCAGCCAGTAGATCAGCGAAAGGATTACCATTGCGATGCCTGCCGAGAAAAGCACATAAGAGCTGGTCCACAGCGGTTTGTTTATGGGGAACAATTTACCCCAGAGCAGTCCCAGACCTGTCATTGCGGCTCCTATAAGCATGATTTTCAGAACGGTCTTTGCCGCTGCCGGTCCTTTTCCGACCATTTCCCCTGTGTAATAACCTATTATTACAGTTCCCAGGGAAGGAATGGTGCTTAACAGGCCAAGAGGATCGAAAGGAATTCCAAAGCTCCGGGGCAGGTGAGCTTCTCCCAGCAGCAATTTATCTATTTTAAGGACAAGATTTCCATCGAGACTGTAGGGATCGGCTCCTCCGAAAAGGGCAAGGAGGGCCCAGTATGACAGAAGGAGAAAGGCAGTTACCACCCACAGGTAATCACGGTTAACCGACATGCAGATAATTGCACCCAGTCCGTATGCAAGCGCAATACGTTGAAGGACCCCAAAAATCCTTAAGGTGGAATAGTCGCGGTCGAAAGAAGGAAAAATATTCAGAAAGAGGCCAAGCGCAAATATTGATACGGTCCGTCTTACAACTCTGAGGAGAGAGCCGGAGTTCAGTTCATGCCCGTATTTCTTAAACGAAAACCACATCGAGACTCCCACAATGAACAGAAAAACCGGGAATACCAGGTCGGTTGGAGTGCAGCCATGCCACTTTGAATGGCGAAGGGGCGCATATACGTGATCCCAGCTCCCCGGAGTATTTACTATGATCATGAATGCAATTGTGATGCCTCTGAAGATATCGAGGGAAACAAGCCTGCCGGAAGTCTTTTTCATCTTAATGCGCTAAAAAGGCATAAAAATAAAAATAAGGGAGAGATTCTGTGATTAAATTTACGCATATTTGAACCAACTCAGGGAAAATACCTGAGTTTTAAAGCGGTACTTGATTATGAAAAATATTGTCACGGCAACAATAGTTCTTTTTCTTTCGATTTTGCTTTTTAGTTCTTCCTGCTCAGCACAGGATATCAGGGTAAAAACCGGTCTGGAGGTACTCAGGGAAAGCGGTTTTCAGGAATTGAAAGGCAAAAGAGTCGGTCTGATAACCAATCCTACCGGTGTCGACCGGGAGCTCCGTTCAGGCGTCGACATACTGTACAGGGCCCCCGGTGTAAAGCTCGTTGCGCTATATGGTCCCGAACACGGAGTAAGAGGTGAATACACCGCCGGCGAGATCATTGGCTCATCGGTTGATCCGGCTACGGGGCTGAAGGTTTACAGCCTTTACGGGTCGACCAGGAAACCGACTAAAGCCATGCTCGAAGGCATTGACGTGCTTGTTTACGACATACAGGATATCGGTTCGAGATCATACACTTTCATCAGCACCCTTGGGCTTGCAATGGAAGCAGCTGCCGAAAACAGGATTCCTTTTGTGGTGCTCGACAGGCCCAACCCCCTGGGAGGAGTGAGAATGGAGGGTCCCCTGGTTGAACCGGGATTCACTTCATTTGTCAGCCAGTATCCGATACCCTATGTTCATGCAATGACCACCGGCGAACTTGCCGCCTTCCTGAACGGCGAAGGACTTCTTGCGAACGGCGTAAGATGCGATCTGAAAGTTATAAAAATGGAAGGATGGAAGAGAGATATGGGATTCGGCGAAACAGGGCTTCCCTGGGTGCCGTCGTCACCTCATATTCCTTATGCTTCGACGTGTCTTCTTTACCCTGCTACCGGGATCCTCGGGGAATTATATGTTGCAAGCATCGGGGTAGGCTATACAACGTCTTTCCAGACCTTTGCCGCCGAATGGATAAATGCCGATTCGCTCGCGTCAAATCTTAACAACCTGGGGCTTCCGGGGATCAGGTTCAGACCTGTTCACTACAAACCGTATTACAGTGTGTCGCAGGGAAAGATGGTACATGGAGTGCAGATCCATATTCTGGATGAGAAAAAGGCTCCGTTGTCGCTGATACAGTTCTACATTCTTCAGGAAGCGCATAAGTTATGGCCGGGCAAGGATCTTTTCAGAATGTGTGAGCCGTCGAGGCTTGAGATGTTCGACAAGGTTTGCGGGACAGATAAAATCAGAAAGGAATTCACCCGTACTTTCAGGGTGGAATCCATTCTCGATCTGTGGAACGGACAGGTAAACGATTTCAGGGCAAAGGCAATGAAATATTTCCTTTATTGAGACCGGTGCAGGAACAATGTCTTAGCGGACTTCTCCCTCGACACTCTTTTCGAGTTCGCTTGCGTGCATCAGGAATTCGTCCTGACTTGTGACGTCTCGTGAAATTAGTGCGGTCGTATTTTATAACACACTGAATATGAGTAGTAATAAATCTTAATTTTGGTTCTTACCACACTAACGCATATTTTTGTTCTGAGCGTTGAAAGAGGCCTTTCGACATGAGAATAAGTTCAGAGAATTTTGGTGCAAATCAGGTATTTAGTATATTCTTTATAGGCGGATATCTGAACTCGTAAGTTTCCCCTCCTTTCGAAGGAGGGGTGGCCCGGGCAGTGGTTTTGTTTGGGCCGGAATGCGATCCCGGGCCGGGGTGGTTAATCGGTTGTTAACTTATTTTACTCTGATGAAAAGCAAAAAGCTCTTTAACAGAAAATACTTAAAGCCGATCAGGTCATTCCTGAGGAATAATTCCACCTCTGCCGAAGCTGTCTTATGGACATATTTAAAATCAGCCAACATTGATGGCAGAAAATTCAGAAGGCAGCACA
>JAKLIJ010000060.1 GCA_022709665.1 Bacteroidota bacterium | reverse complement strand
CAAGTATCCTCATCCCTGCCGGATCGAGATGATAGGTATAATCCTCCATGAAGGAGGTCCCTCCCGGCAATCCCGAAGCCATGACTTTCATTGTCCTGACCAGGGCAGCAGTCTTCCAGTCGCCTTCGGCTCCAAAACCATATCCTTTTTCCATCAGCCTCTGCACGGCAAGACCGGGTAACTGCTTCAGGCCGTGAAGATCCTCAAAGGTGGTGGTAAATGCCTTGAAATTACCGTCCTCAAGGAATTTTGTCATTCCTGCTTCAATACGGGCTGCATCCCGAAGAGTCTCCGACTCCTCCACTGCCTTAGTGACATGATATGCAGCCTTGTATTCTTCGATAAGGCCTTTTACCCTGCTCTCATCAACGGAACTGACCGCGGCAACCAGGTCGCCGATACCATAACCATATACAGAATAGCCCATCTTTATCTGGGCGCTTACCTTGTTTCCCTCTGTAACAGCAACATCGCGCATGTTATCCCCGAAGCGCGCTACCTTCATATTCGCAGCATCATCAAAAGCGGCGGCAACACGCGTCCATACTGCTATCCGCTCAATAACCTCCGGGTCCTCCCAGTGACCGACAACAACTTTACGGTTAAGCCGCATCCTCGATCCTATGAAGCCGAATTCCCTGTCGCCATGGGCCGACTGGTTGAGATTCATAAAATCCATATCGATTGTGTCCCAGGGGATGTCCCTGTTCAGCTGGGTATGAAAATGAAGGAAGGGTTTGCTCAGGACCGATAATCCCCTGATCCACATTTTTGCAGGTGAAAAAGTATGCATCCAGGTTATCATCCCGATACATCTTCTGTCGTGATTGGCATCCGAACAGAGCTCATAAATTGATTCCGGAGTGGTAAGGACAGGCTTGAATACTACCCTTACGGGAATCCGCGGTGAATTGTCGAGAGCTTCCGTGATGGCTTTTGAATCGGCTGCTACCTGAAGCAGGGTATCTGGTCCGTAAAGGTGCTGACTGCCAGTTACGAACCAGATCTCTTTACTCTTAAAATCGTATATCATACTTAACTTATTGTTAATTAAACCTTCAGCAGCCTACCAGAAATAAGCGTAAAACGCAATTATGACTGCAATGATAAGGCCTGAGAACAAAAGATCCCAGTTGTTGTAACTGGCCCTTACAAGCGCTTTCTGCTCGGCGCTTACCGACCCGACATGCAGACCTTTGATCAATTCCGGATCTTTTTTGGGAGTGAAGTAACTTATTATAAGCATAAGCACTATCACGAAGAAGAACAGGATAACCTCATAGTTGTAGTTGTTCATCCCGATGAATATTGAGTAAAAGAGGCCTTCGCCCGACATTCCCTTTCCGAAGATATTGAATCCCAGCCTGGTCATGCCAAGGACAAATCCGATAAGAAGCCCCCACAGACCTGCTTTGGGAGTAATCTTCTTCGAAAGGATCCCGAGAAGGAACACCGCTGCAATTCCCGGAGCAAGCATCGACTGCACATCCTGGAGGTAGGCATAAAGGAATTTGCCCAAACCCTTCATAACCGGTATCCAGAGTATTCCGAGTACGACAACCACCACGGTTGCAATACGGCCCACTCTTACCAGTTCCTTCTCTGTGGCCTGAGGCCTGAATTTCTCATAGAAGTCGACAGTGAACAGGGTAGCCGAGGAGTTGAATAAAGAAGCAAGGGAACTCATAAGGGCTGCCAGTATGCCGCCCACAACCAGTCCCTTGAATCCAAGGGGAAGAAGTTCCTTGACCAGAACGGCAAAGGCCGAATCCGAATCCGGAAGGCTTATCATACCTTTTGCATTCAGTGCATAGGCAATCATACCGGGAATAAGGAATATGAAAACAGGAAGGAGCTTGAAGCCTGCTCCGAGGATGGCGCCCCTTCTTGAATGAGTCAAATTGCGTCCTGAGAGGACCCTTTGAACTATGAACTGGTCAGTGCACCAGTACCAGAAACCGATGATCGCCGATCCGAGTATTACACCTGTCCAGGGAAAATCCTTGTCCTGCGCCGATCGCATCAGCTCGGTCATCGTGTCTCCGTATTCGTTTACGGGAACTGCACGGCATATCTCCATAACCTCTGACCATCCGCCAACCTTGATAAGCCCGACGATCAGTATCACTATCGACCCCACAAGCAGTATCGGAGTCTGAAGTATCGAAGTCGCAAGCACAGCTCTCATACCTCCCAGAGTCGTATAGATCCCTGTCAGAACGACCAGACCGATGGCGCTGATCCAGAAGAAGTCAATGCCGAACATCGACTCGATGCCGAACACCTGCTTGAAAACAATACCGCCTGCGTAAACAGTTACAGCTACTTTTGTGAACACGTAGCTCACAAGCGAAATGATCGACAGAACGCTTCTGGCTCCCTTGTTGTATCTTTTTTCAAGGAATTCGGGCATCGTGAAAACCCCGCTCCTTGCATAAAAAGGAACAAAGAACCATGCCAGGATCAATATGATCCACCCATGCATTTCCCAGTGTGCCATTGCCATCCCGCTTGAAGCGCCGGCGCCCGCAAGACCTACGAGATGTTCCGATCCGATGTTTGAAGCAAATATGGATGACCCGATAGCCAGCCAGGTAGCATCACGCCCCGCTAAAAAATAATCGGTGGATGTCTCTGTCTTCTTCCTTGTCACCCAAACGATTATTGCAACCAGGCCCAGGCAGAAAAGGCCCAGAACGATCCAGTCTAATATTCCCATAACCAAAGTTTTAAGTGAGTAATATCAAATAAATGCGCAGTACAAACGATCAGTTTGATGTAAAGAAATGATATGTATTCTTCAAATTTATAAAAAATATATTATTAAATGTACCTTTTACACTTAAAAAATCCAGCGTATTTTCCCGTTCTGCCGGTCGTTAATAACTGAAACGACCGCAAGACCGCAAGACTGCACAACTGCTCGACCTTCACTCCTTCCACTCCCTGAGGGATTCCTCAATGAAGTCAATTATCCGTTGATTCTCTGCTTTTCCGGAACCGCTGACGGGGAATGACTCACCGAACCTGAAGTGGATGGTTTTGCTGCTGTCGAGAGGCCCAAGTTCCTTGATTATCTTACCCTGTCCCCAGAAATCCGTTTTCAGTGCAATGGGCACAACATTCACTCCCGCTTTTTTTGCCAGTTTTACCCCGAGTGAGTTGAACTCCTCAGGTTTGAAGACGGCGCTGCGGGTGCTCTGAGGAAAGATAATTACAGATACTCCCCGTGAAAGCAAATCAAGCCCCTTGGTCATCACTATCTCAAAATCCTTTCTCGGGTCAGTCCTTCCGACCACAATCGGATCGCGCGAACGCATTACATGGCCGAAGAGAGGATGTTTTACCAGGCTCTCCTTCACAACGAAGGTAGCCTCGCGATGAGGAGCAATTATCCCCGGCAGTATCATTGTCTCAAGGGTGCTCATGTGGTTGCCTATAAAAACAACCGGTCCCTTATCCCGGCAGATATTCTCCATCCCGGTTATGCGGAATACACCTCCTGCCTTCTCGATGAACCTGAAGATATAAAATGATGAATCAGCCCAGGCCTTTGTATCATAATTACCCGAAACAGCCTGTTTCCTTGTCCTGAATACAATAACCGCATATTTCAGGGTAAAATACAGACGATTGCAGTGAATTATCCTGTCAAACAGAGTTTTGTTCTCCTTTTCCGGAGTTTCGTATGAAGCCGAATCAAAATATCCGAATTTTTTCATTCCTGACCTTCCAGTTGAATCCCGGGCTGACTCCGTAATTGGAAGTCCACTTTTGCTATCGGCGGTTCTCCTGCCTGTTCCCGGGAATTGTTCAATACAAATCTATAAAAAATAGTAAATTTAAGCGCCCGTCTGGGACCTTACTTTCCATAGTCTTCAAATGAAACTGACGTTAATTGACGCTTTAATCTTTTTTTCCCTTATTGCAGGGAATGTTATTTTCGGTGCTTCTTTCTTTTTCCGAAACAAGACATCGGACCAGTTTACTACCGGAGCAGGGAAAATACCGGCCTGGGCTGTGGGCATGTCGATATTTGCCACATTTGTGAGCTCCATAAGTTTCCTTGCTCTTCCCGGAAAAGCATATGCCTCCGACTGGAACTCGTTTGTCTTCAGTCTTTCGATTCCTTTCGCCTCCTGGGCTGCAGTAAGATTCTTTGTGCCGCTTTACAGAAGCGTGGGAAGTGTTTCTGCCTACTATTACCTGGAACTCCGCTTCGGCGCATGGGCCAGGGTTTATGCTTCGGCTTGCTACATTCTCACCCAGCTGATGAGGACCGGGGCAATCCTGCTGCTGCTTGCCCTGCCTGTAAACGCCCTCTTCGGATGGGAAATAAAGAGCGTCATAATAATAACAGGCATAGCAGTTATCATCTATTCGATGCTTGGCGGCATCAAGGCAGTTATCTGGACCGACACCATCCAGGGGATAATACTTATCCTGGGAGCCCTGACTTGTGCTATTATCCTTTTGATAAAGATGCCGGGGGGAGCCGGTCGTATGTTTGAAATAGCTGCAGAACACAATAAATTCAGTCTTGGAAGTTTTGGGCTCAGCCTTAAGGATTCAACCTTCTGGGTTGTTTTGGTCTACGGCCTTTTCATAAACCTTCAGAATTACGGTATCGACCAGAATTACATACAGCGATATATGAGCGCCGGTTCAGTAAGGGAAGCCAGATCATCCGCCCTGTTCGGATCTCTCCTGTACATACCTGTATCGCTTGTGTTCTTTTTCATCGGGACTGCCCTTTTTGCCTACTATACAGCCCAGCCCGGACTTCTTCCGGCAGAGCTTTCTGTTGCGGGAGCAGGTGACAGGATATTTCCCCATTTCATTGTAACAGGTCTGCCTCCCGGCCTTACCGGATTGCTAATAGCCGCTATCTTCTCTGCCGGGATGAGCACAGTTTCCACAAGCCTCAACAGTACGGCCACAATAGTCTTAACAGATTATTACAAAAAGTATTTCAACAGGCAGGCAGGAGAAAAAGCCTCTATGAATGTCCTTAGAATCTCATCGCTGGCAACAGGTCTTCTTGGGATTTTTATTGCCATACTGCTCGTGGGAGTAGAAAGTGTTCTGGATGCATGGTGGGCGCTTGCTTCAATCTTCAGCGGCGGCATGCTCGGCCTGTTCCTGCTCGGATTCGTTGTAAAAAGATCAGGAAGAACCGAAGCAATAACAGGGGTGATCCTCGGAGTGATACTGATTATCTGGATGAGCCTCTCCCCCCTGGTATTCAGCGAAGGGAACATGCCTGCCTTCAGAAGTCCTTTCCACTCAAACCTTACAATAGTATTCGGAACCATGACAATTTTCCTGGCCGGATTTTTGCTGACCAGTCTTACAAAAAAGAAAAGAAGATGAAGACATCCTTAATTGCCTGTTCATTGATTATCAGTGGCATGCTTGCCGCTCAGCAACCTTTCAGCGGAAACCGGTGCATCACCCTGAAAGAATTCATTTACCAGCCGGGAGATGTAAATTTTCCAAGTTGCCACGCCTCGACGATTGCAGAGATCCCGGGAGGATTCATCGCAGCATGGTTTGGAGGAAGCGATGAAGGTAATCAGGATGTTGGTATCTGGACCAGCAGATTTACTAACGGGAAGTGGTCGAAACCGGAAGAGCCTGCCAACGGGATCAGAGACGGCAAGCGCTATCCCTGCTGGAACCCGGTTCTGTTCCATGCTGAGGGAGAGCTCCTCCTTTTCTTCAAGGTCGGACCAAGTCCGTCGAAATGGTGGGGAGAGCTTATTGTGTCGGACGATAATGGTATTTCATGGTCCTCACCGAAGAAACTCCCCGACGGATTCATGGGACCTGTAAAGAATAAGCCTGTTCTGCTTGATAACGGCATCCTGCTTTGCCCCTCCAGTTCCGAACACGACGGCTGGAGAGTGCACATGGAGATGACTGCTGACTTCGGTATGACATGGACAATGACACCGCCCCTCAACGACAAAAGCATTTCCGCAATACAACCCTCGGTTTTGTTCCATAAGGGCGGGAAGATGCAGATCGTCTGCCGCAGCAAAGAGTCTCGGATATTGTCGTCATGGTCGGCTGACAGAGGAATGACCTGGAGCCGGCTAAGCCCCCTGAACCTTCCCAACCCCAACTCAGGCATCGATGCAGTAACCCTTGCCGATGGAAGGCAGCTTTTGGTTTACAACCACCTGCAATCGGGAAGAAACATGCTGAATGTAGCCGTCTCCGAAGACGGAATCAACTGGAAGGCGGCCGCCCTGCTTGAAAGTGAAGCCCGGGAAACCGAATTTTCATACCCTGCCGTGATACAGGCCGGCGACGGGATGATACATGTTACATATACATGGAACAGGAAACTCATAAAACATGTGGTAATCGATCCCGGCCTGATAACAGCGGCTGAATTCACAAGTGAAGGTTCATGGCCCGCAGTTCAAAGTGAAAACTGATCAGTTGCCCAGGGCAGGAAGGATCAGCAGCGCCCCTGACATTGCCACCAGGACAGCAACGGCTCCCCATCCTATTATATTCTGAACAGGCTTGTTGGTATAATCTCCCATGATCTTTTTGTTGTTTATCAGAAGGATCATGCTCACCAGAACAACCGGCAGCAATATTCCGTTGAGAACCTGAGTCCATATGGATATTCCTATAAGGGGAGCATTGGGTATCAGAATTATTCCGGCCGAAACAACAAGAATACCTGTATAAAGAACATAAAACTCCTTTGCCTCATCAAGATTCTTGTCAATGCCTGCTTCAAAACCGAAGGCTTCGCAGATATAGAAAGCAGTTGCCAGAGGCAGGATGGTAGCTGAAAAAACGGAAGCCACGAAAAGCCCGAAAGCAAAGACATGAGAAGCCAGCCTGCCCGCAAGAGGCTCGAGTGAAACTGCCGCATCCTTGGCTTCTGATATCACAATACCGTTTGGAAAAAGAGATGATCCGCAGGCTACCATAATGAAGAAAGCAACCACAACTGTGATAATGCATCCAATAACTATGTCAATCACTGTGTATTTGTAATCCTTTATCTTGAGCCCCTTTTCAATTACAGTGGCCTGCATGTAAAACTGCATCCAGGGAGCAATTGTCGTTCCGACCAGGGCCAGGATCATTGTAAGGCTCTGTGCATTAAGACTGATCCCGGGCCTTACGACCGCCGATCCTATCTCGCCCCAGTCGGGTCGGGCCATAAGAGCCGAAACCACATAAGTCAAAAGAGAAGCGCTGAAAATCAAAAATATACGCTCTGCTATCTTGTAGGTACCCTTCACAACCAATATCCATACAAACAGGGCTGCCAGCGGAACCGAGATATACTTGCTCACTCCAAAAATCTCCATGCTTCCCGCCACACCGGCAAATTCGGTTGTCGTGTTACCGATATTCGAGATCAGAAGCCCTATAAAAATGAAGAAGGTAAGCTTCACTCCTGCGTTTTCCCTTATCAGGTCCGACAAACCCTTGCCTGTGACAATTCCCATCCTGGCATTCATCTCCTGGATAACAAGCAGTACAATAAGCGAAGGTATCAGGGTCCAGATCATCCCGTATCCGTACATGGCTCCGGCTACTGAGTAGGTAGTGATGCCCCCGGCATCATTGTCAACACTTCCCGTTATTATACCCGGGCCCAGCAGGGCGAAAAAAATTGCCAGGTTCCTGAAAAAGCCGCTCTTTCCTATTTTTGTTTTCAATAACATCGCTACAGTTACCTCTTATGCGTTCTCCTCTTGCTCATCAGGTCCTCCAGGACGTCATCCACAACAACCATCCCCTGAAGAAGGTTCTCACGGTCTACAACGGGAACAGCAAGCAGATTGTATTTTGAAATTGTCTCGGCAATGTCATCAATCCTCTGATCATCATAAAGAAAGATCGGTTCGGATTTCATGATCTTGTTCAGAACGGTATCCGGATCTGCAATAATGAGGTCGCTGAGGCTGAAGGCCCCTACCAGCCTGTCATCCTCCTCAGTGACAAACAGAGAATACAGTTCGGAAGGTTCCGGCTTTCTGATCCTGAGTTCCCTTATAACATCCTCGACGGTAAGTTCCGACCTGAATGAAAGAACATCGGTGGTCATCAGCCCTCCGGCAAGGTTGTCGGGGTATTCAAGAAGCTCCCTGACCTCCTGCGACACCTCACTGTCCATCTCTTTGAGGAGCTGCTCAGCCTTTTCATCCTCTATCTCATCCAGAATGTCGGCCGCCTCATCTGCCGGCATCTTCTCAAGAACATCGGCTGCTTTCGTAACCGGAAGGCTTTCTATAATGTGGACCTGGGTGTCGGTTTCCATTTCCTCAAGAACATCGGCAGCCTTTTCCTCATCGAGGGCTGAAAATACTGAAGTGCTCGATTTCTTTCCCAGATCCTCCAGTATATCGGCGATATCCGATGGATGAAGGGTATGAAGCTTTGCGTAACTCTTTGAAAGCTTAATATTGAGATTGGAGAAATCTATTGCCTGTACATCGTCCCATAATATGTACTTGGAAGGGATCTTCATCCTGAAAAGGGACAGAACTCTTTGCATCGGGACCAGAATTCCTATTCTTCTAAGCAGCCCCGCGATGCCTATATCGACCGCCACGGCAAAGGTACCCGTCGGCAGGGTGGCCAGCCTTACATCGTTAACCCTGACAAGCTTCCTGCCATTCAGGTCAACTATCTGCTTGTCCTGGATGTTTTCAACAAGAAGAAGTCCGCCTGCAATCTCATCGGCGCTGAGCTCAATAAGGTCGTAACAGGTAACATTGATATTCTCACGAACCTTGACAACCCTGAAGGTAGCGAAGGAATAGAGTTTTGTCTCCCTTCCGATCTTCAGCCTGATCCCGGTGATCATCTGCTGGTTGGGATTACTTTGTCCCGAAGGAACAGCATTCACCATCAGATCCCTTATCACACCAATAACGTCACCGTCGGTTCCGAAAACCTCCTTCCCGGTAATTCCGCTTAAATAAAAAGTTGTAAGTGATGTCATAGTCACCTCCTTTCTTTTACAGATATAGAAAGAGGTGACCAGCTGACTGGTCCGGCTCCTCTATATCAGAGAGTTAAATAATATACTCGCAGGGCCGTCGTCCATTTCGGTTCAAAAATTTGTTTCGCGGCGTAAAAGTAGAAACCACGAAAGGAAATTCCAAATAAAAAAATAATAAAGTTTGATTGTCAGAAGATAAAAATGGTTATCCTGTTGCGGCCATACCTTTTTTCCTGAGAAGAAGTATTATTTTCAGCGCCTCATCAGCATGCTTCTGAACTTTTGTCTGCGAATTGAAGATATATACAATCCTGCCCGATCTGTCAGCAACATAGGTGACACGGCCGGCAATCAGCCCGAACATGTCGGGCGGCACGCCGAACAGCTTCCTTACTTCATCATTTTTGTCGCTGAGCAGGGTATAATTAAGCCTGTTCATTTCGGCGAACTCCTTATGACTTTCGACGGATTGCCCGCTTATCCCTATCACAAGGGCATCATTTTCATCAAAAACATCACTGATATCCCTGAAATAGCAGGCCTCCCTTGTGCAGTAAAGACTGCCATCCTGCGGATAAAAGAAAATAACCAGCTGCTTCATCCCGATAACATCCCTTATATGAAATATGTTCCCGTTCTGGTCAGGAAGGGAAAACTCAGGGATCATGTCTCCTACTTTCAGTGATTTCATACCAGGCCAATTTAGCTAAAAAACCGAAGCTTCCCAATTCCACTGTCGCCAACTTCATAAAAACCAGCCTTACCAGGCTGAATATGAGTCGGAAATTGCATCAGTATGATTTGTATTCCTCATTCATAACATTGAGAGTCTGAGGTATCCACACCCGGTATCTGGATTCCTCACCCCATGTATTTCCAGCAGATGCAAAATCACAAAAACTCACGGGCCGCGGCTGCCGGAATTCTCCTTCAAGATCAGTCCCAAGAACAAGCCCTGCCCTGAACGCCATCCAGACATTGTCGGGCTTGTTGCTGACAGTCTCCAGACTGACAATTCCTTCCTTTGCACTTATCACAGCCGATTCCCCGATAAATCCGTCACCGAATCTCGAATCCCTCGCCAGAACAACCGGTCCCCTGATTATGGCCTGATGTCCGTTCTGCTTCAACAGTCGCGCTGACAGATCCATTTTGATCAGTACACGGTCTCCCCTGTTCCATGTTCTTGAAATCCTTGAATAGCTTCCCGGCTTAATGTCAGAAATTCTGGCGCCATTAACTTCAATTATTGTATTCCTGCTCCATGAAGGAATGCGGAAACATACTGCAAATTCTGCCGGTTTTTCAGGGCTTATCACAAAGTTTATGGAATCTGAGGCAGGATAGTCCGATACCTGATCAATGGTCAGACTGTTCTTCTTACCAACCGGAATTTCAGCGCTGCCCTTACCGTACAGATTGACAAAGATCTCACCGGCGGCGCCGGTAACCGAAAATGAGGGTAACATCATAAATGCCCTCGGCCCGTTGGCATTACAGCAGTTTATATGCATACCGCACTGTTCCTCCCCTGCATGTCTTACACCTCCGAGAGGACTGTATTTTGCTATTTCATTCCCATCATACCTGAGGGAGGCCATCAGGGCATTGTAAGCCGAAAGCTCTATCTGATCAGCATATTCCGGATTCCCCGTAAGTCTCAGCAGACTGAAGCACAGCTTCATCCAGGTCATGGTTACACAGGTTTCCATAGTGTGATAAGCAGGTTCTGTCTGGTGGTTTATCCCACTGTACCAGCATTCAAAAGCGCTTCCCGATCCTGCAATGTTTATTTCGGCGCTTATAATGTTTTTAACTGCTGCCTCCACAGCTTTCAGGTAATCCGGTTCACCGGTAACCCTGTAGAGTTCAAGCAGACCTTCATAGCATGACATCATTTCATAGGCTTTCTGCCCGTTTTCATACGACCACCACGACGACGGATGAGGAAACCTGTCCGATACCGGCACCCCCGCCAGGGCCTTGCTTATGAGCTTCGGCCCGTCAGGAGTTTCCCACTGTGCCGCAATATATTTTGCAAACTCCAGATACTTGATATCTCCGGTTCTCCTGTACAGATAAACCACCGGTTCAAGAATTGAACTGCTCGGCATTCCCCTGTAATTGCCGGTTTTCACTATGTCTGCCTTGCCGGGGCCGACCTGGGTCAGAAGATGATCGGCCAGCCTTGCTGCCGCCCGCAGAACGTCCTTATCCGAAGTAAGATCATAATAAGCCAGCAGTCCCAGCAGGGTATACTTTCTTCCCCAGATATCCCAGTGCTGAAGTGCAGCCTCATCGCTGTAGTTCCCGATATAGCCGTCAGGCATCTGTGTTTCAAGGAGGCCGGCAACAGCTCCTTCTATTATTTTCAACAGTTCCGGATCATGGTTATACCGGTATGCTGCAATGGCCGACTGTATCCACTTGCCCCAGAACTCCGACTGCCACAACCTTGTCTCTTCCTTGTGGCGGAATGGCTCTATAAGGTGACCGGCATCCTGAGCCATTATTCTTTTCCGGATCACAAGATCCATTTTTTCTCCAAGATATCCTTCAATCTTCACTGATGAAGGAGCATAGGTGACCATCCTGTCAGTAATCGCATCGGACGGCAACGGCTTTTGCTTCTGACCGCGGACTGAGGTCAGGACTGTAACAATAAGGAGGCAGATTGTCAGAAGCTTTTTATATGTCTCTTGCATGATATTAATTATATGAGTCAGGGTTATGATTAAGTTCATGCAATTTAGCAACAAATATTAATAATTTTGAGTCGTCGCAGAGGCACAAAATAAAAGTAGGATGCAGGATCTTGAAAAGCACTTTGACCGGTTCAGAAAGGACATCATTGGCCTTGACACTGAAATTCAGACTCCTTACGGGAAGAAAAAACTTGTTTATGCCGACTGGATAGCAAGCGGAAGGCTCTACGGCCCGATTGAGAAGAGGATAAGCAACGACATCGGACAGATGGTTGGAAATACACACTCCGAATCATCCGCCACAGGGAAAGCGATGACTGATGCCTATCACATGGCACAGAAAATCGTCAAGAAGCATGTAAATGCCGATGCAAATGATGTTCTTATCTTCACCGGCACCGGTATGACATCGGCAATTGCAAAACTCCAGAGGATACTGGGACTGAAGGTGCCCGAGCAGGCTATCAATTATTGCGTTTTCACCCACGGTGAATACCGCAACTGCCGTGAAATACCAAACAAGAACCGGCCGGTGGTTTTCCTTACCCATGCCGAACACCATTCCAATCACACCTCATGGTTTGAAACACTTGCAGAAGTTGTGGTTCTTGAGCCTTCCGACGGATTAAGAACAGACCCGGAGATGCTTCGGTCGAAGATTAAACTGTACAAGGACCGCCCATTGCTGATAGGTTCATTCACAGCTTGCTCGAATGTCACAGGATATGAACCTCCCTACCATGAACTTGCCAGGATAATGCACGAGTACAACGGATACTGCTTTATCGACTTTGCTGCTTCCGCTCCATACGTTGAAATTAATATGCATCCTCCCGACAGGATGGAGCAACTCGACGGGATATTCTTCTCGCCACACAAATTTCTGGGAGGACCCGGCAGTGCAGGAGTGCTTATTTTCAACAGACAGCTGTACAGGAATGAGACTCCAGATACACCTGGAGGCGGAACAGTGAAATGGACAAACAGGTGGGGCGGATACAGTTACATAAGCGACATAGAGGTAAAGGAGGACGGAGGCACCCCCGGATTTCTGCAGGGGATTAAGGCAGCCCTTGCCGTAACCCTGAAGGAGAAAATGGATTTGAACAAAATAAAGGAAAGGGAGAAGTACCTTGTCGAACTGGCTTTCGAAAAACTCGGAAGGATCAGAGGTTTGCATATTCTGGCTGATAACATTACAGAAAGGCTGGGTGTATTCTCATTCTATCTCGACAAGA
>JAKLIJ010000006.1 GCA_022709665.1 Bacteroidota bacterium | reverse complement strand
TGTTACTATGGGAAAGAGCTCAGCCTATTACTTCGACGATATCTGGGCATTCGACCCTGATGCCGAGATGAACGAAGATGACTGATAAAAAGAAAAAGGCATTATTAATATTTGCCCTCTTCGCGGTAATAGTTGCTGCTTCAGCACTTCTTGCCCGAAGAGGGCATATTTTTGAGGTCGACCTCTACAAAAGCGGCAACGGTTGGGGATATGATATAACTGGCAAAGGAAAAGTCAGAATACACCAGCCCTTCATGCCAGCCATTGAAGGAGAGAAACCATTTCCCGATAAGGCCTCAGCAAGAAAGACAGCCCGCATGGTGATCAGAAAAATGAAAAACAGGGAAATGCCTTCGGTAACACCGGAAGAGATCAGGAAAATCCTTGAGAAATAGGATGTACGCGGCGAAGGCAGGGCTCAGGGCTCAGGGCGCAGGGCGGAGGGCGGAGGGCAAAGGGCTCAGGGCGAAGGGCAGGGAGCAGGGGGCAAGAATTGGGACTTACTGCCAACTGCATTCTGCCAACTGCCAACTGCATTCATCCAACAGATGGCTCCTGGTTACTCATAGAGCAGATACTTATTTCTTATCAGTGCAAAGTTTTCAAGACCTGGTTCCCAGGTCTCCCTGATCCTGGAAGCGCTCATGCCCTTCTGTATCTGTTCCCTGAGCACAGGACCGCCGGCGAGAACATCAAAGTAGGGAGTAAAGAATTTATTCTTGTCAGGATACCTGTTGTAGGCATCAATCAACCATCCCAGGTTTAGTTCAGGCGACGGAACAATACCGTCGGTCAGGGCATTGCGAAGGTCGGT
Source organism: Bacteroidota bacterium (assembly GCA_022709665.1). Lineage (GTDB taxonomy): Bacteria > Bacteroidota > Bacteroidia > Bacteroidales > VadinHA17 > LD21. Next base: position 39,373 of record JAKLIJ010000006.1, on the reverse strand, counting down.
ACCGTAGCAAAGCCTTCCCAGAAGCGGCGGGTTTTTTGCTCCGCTGATGCTTTCCGGTGTAAAACTGAAGCCGGTATCCGGAAGATCAGGCGACCCATAAACCTGGAAAGGAAATGAGGTTCCTCTTCCAAGAGACAAATTCGTACCTTCAAAAAAGCATATTGATGGATAGAGATAAACCGAGTTCTGGTTAGGCAGATTCGGCGATGGCTTTACAGGCAGCTCATAGAAGGTATGGTGATCATAGTTCAGGCAGCTTATGACTGTAAGCCTGCATTTTTTTCCCCCTCCGAGCCATCCTTCCCCGTTTATCATCCTGGCATACTCCCCTATTGTCATTCCATGAACGACCGGTACCGGATGCATTCCCACAAACGACCGGTAAGCCGTATCAGGAATGTTGCCGTCTACATAAAAACCGTTCGGGTTCGGCCTGTCGAGAACTATGCATTCAACACCGTTTTCGGCGCAGGCTTCCATAACATAATGAAGGGTTGAGATATATGTATAGAACCTGGCGCCGACGTCCTGGATATCGAAAAGCACCACATCGATCCCTTCAAGATCATCAGGCGATGGCTTGAAATGAGACCCGTAAATGCTGATAACAGGAATCCCGGTTGAAGCATCAATTCCGTCATCAATATGATCGCCGGCATCGGCCATATCCCTGAATCCGTGCTCCGGAGCAAAAATAGCCCTTATGTCGAAGCCTGAACGCTTTAAGGTATCTACCAGGTGCCTCTTACCTACCATCGAAGTCTGATTGGCAACAATGGCAATCCTCTTGCCTGAAATCAGGTCCCGGTAAAGGTCTGTCTGCCAGGAACCGGGAACGGGTGACCCCGACGGCTTGCTGCATGCTGCCTGAAAAAGCGCCGATGTGACAAGCAATAAAACCAGAAACGAATTTCTCATGCGAAGTTCATTAAGATTCGTAAAACTAATGTTTTTACCTGACAAGTGACCAGGAGATTGTATCAAAGGAATTTTATGAACGGAATTTGTTACTTTTGACCTGACTTTACTCTATGAACCTTCCTTATTTCATCGCCCGGCGTCTTATCAGGGGACGGATCGAGAAGACTTCATTCTCGAGGCCTATAAACATAATCGCCATTGTCGGGATTGCAATGGGACTTGCCGTCATGATTATTGCTGTTGCCGTCCTGACAGGTTTCAAACAGCAGATCCGCGACAAGATTGTAGGTTTTGGTTCAAATATCCAGATCCTGAATTTCGACTCCAACCTGTCGCTCGAGACCATCCCGGTCAGCGATACCCAGGCTTTTGTCCCCCGGATACAGGAAATGGACGGCATCAGACATGTACAGGTTTTCGCAACAAAGGCGGGAATAATAAAAACTGCAGAAGCGATCCAGGGTGTGGTGCTTAAAGGCGTGGGAAGCGACTTCGACTGGGACTTCTTCAGGAGCAGCATAATCGACGGAAGGGTTTTTACTGTTTCTGATACCGGACGCACCAACGACGTTATCATTTCCAAAAAGATATCAGACATGCTTCGCCTGAAAACAGGCGATTCATTCGCAATGTACTTTGTTCAGGATCCCCCGAGAAGCCGCCGGTTCACGGTCAGCGGAATTTATGAAACAAGCCTTGAGGAGTTCGACAAGATGTACGTATTCTGCGACATCGGACATATTAAAAGGCTCAACGGCTGGACCGATGACCAGGTAAGCGGTTTCGAGATCTTCATAGATGATTTCGACAGGCTCGACGAAATTACCCTTGCCGTAAGGAATCAGGTGGGTTACAAGCTCCTGGAGGATGAGACCAAATTCAGGGTTACCAACATCAGGCTGAGATATCCGCAGATATTCGACTGGCTTAATTTCCAGGACATGAACGTATTCATTATTATAACCCTTATGCTTCTTGTTGCAGGTTTCAATATGATATCGGGCCTTCTTATCATCATACTGGAAAAGACAAACATGATAGGGATATTTAAGGCAATCGGATCCAATAACGTAACCATCCGGAAGATCTTCCTATACCAGGCTGCCTATCTCATTGTAAAAGGTTTGCTCTGGGGGAACATTATCGGTCTGGGTCTGGCTTATCTCCAGCTTAAAACAGGCATCATCTCGCTCGATCCGAGTTCCTATTACATCAAAACAGTTCCGGTTAACCTGGAATTATCACATATACTTATGCTCAATGCGGGGACAATGATCATCATAATCCTCATGCTGCTTGTCCCGTCACAACTCATAAGCCGGATCAGCCCCGTCAAAGCTATCAGATACGACTAGCAGCCGGATCAGAATTTTTCGTAAACCACCAGATCCTTCAGGGGTTTCCGCTTTGATGAATGCCTGTTTATATCTGCGGTATCGTCGGGATAACCCATGGGGATCATCACCACAGGCTCGATCTGGCCGGGAAGGTTCAGTACTCTGGTGAGCCTTTCCCTGTCAAAATTGCATACCCAGCATGTTGCCAGACCTGTGCTTGCAGCTGCAAGCGTAATATGATCGGCCGCAATGGCAGCATCAATATCCGCCGAGTCCTTGCCATCGTTTCTCTTCCACGACCTCGAACGATCGGAACACACCACGATGCATAAGGGTGCAGTACGGAACCATTCCCTTGAATAGCATGAGCGGACGTTTTCAAGGTTACTGTCCCTGACCACCACGAAATACACGGGCTGATAATTGACTGCCGACGGAGCTACCCTGCCGGCCTCCAGAACATAGTTCAGCTTGTCTTCCTCAACGGACTGAGCCTTGTACCTTCGTGAGGAATAACGCGATTTTGCCAGTTGATTGAAGTCCATGTCTATATATTTTAATTGTAACCCATTCCTTCCGTGAAGCCGGAATACCATTATTTCACTTTTGCGAAGAAGCCCTGCCCGGATTGTATGTCAGAGATTCCCCATTGGCGGGAAGTATATTCCTGTAATGCTCGTAACGTTCAAGGATCTGAGTCACAAAAGCCACCGACTCCTTACCCCTGAAATAGCCGTACTTCACCACGCTGTCCCTGTAATAAGCAGGATCCGATTTTTTCAGTACCCAGTGGGCAACACTGCCTTCCCAGACCTGCGGATCCATTCCATTTTTCTCGGCAAGCTTCATGGCATCAAGAATATGTCCGGGCCCTGCATTGTAAGCCGCCAGGATGAATTTTGTCCTTTCCCTTTCATCGGCAATCTTCTTGTCAAAAATATTATGGAGCCAGTCGATGAATTTCACCCCGGCCCTGATGTTCAGTTCGGGAGACGCGGTCACATCAATGCCGAAATGTTTACCTGTCTCAGGCAACACCTGCATAAGCCCGTAAGCCCCGACCGTTGACACCACATCCGGAATAAACCTCGATTCCTGGTAGATGAGCGAAGCAAGCAGACGCCAGTCCCAGCCAATGGTAGCACTGTAAGTCTTGATCAGGTTATCCCACTGGGATACCTTTCCCGAATTCAGGGTGTAGTGTTCGCTTTGAATAACCTTCACTGAATTGGAGTTCCTGAAGTACTTCGAGTACAGGATGGCGAATGTCTGTGTTTCCCTGAAAGTCCTGATCCACTGATCAAGCTCACTTGCCAGCTGATCGGAATTTTCCTTGCGGATAGCCCATGAGAGGTCCTGATGACTGCTCAGAGGAGTTCTGATGTCGACATCCGGAAAACGTACTGAATTGATTACTGCAATATTCTCATCGCAGGCTGCAAATTCAATTTCTCCCCTGTTTACAAGATCCAGGAGTCCTTCAGCTTCGAAAGGTACCTCAACTACCGTTATGGGCTCACCGGTCAGATCCGACAATGCATTCAGGTATTCGGCATGCGCCGATCCCTTCTGAACATAAACGGTCTGATGTGAAAGGTTCAGGGGATTTCTGACCAGTCTGCTTTCGAGATCGCCTTCTGAAAATGAACGCCATCTGTTTGGCTTTTTCTGAACAAGGATCATCCTCGTGCTGTCTAAAGATTCAGTGAACCTTACTACCCTGCTGCGCGAAGGAGTGACTGAAAGTCCCATGGCCAGCAAATCGACCTGCCCCCGGCGCAGCATTGCAAAACCATCCTCCACACTGTTGCTGCCAAGTACTTCCAGATCAATGCCAAGATGATCGGAGAAGGCTTTCAGAAGCTCGTAGTGAAACCCCATGGGTTCACCTTTGTACAGAAAATAGTTGGCTGAGTTATAATCGGTAATGACTATAAGCTTTCCTCTTGTCCTGATTGAATCAAGATCAAATAATTCTGAATTGTTTTTGATTTCTCCGGAATGATACCCGGAACAGGAAAAAAACAGGGTCCCGGTTATGACCAGCAAAATGAATAGATTTCTTGTCAAAAATTTAAATTTAATTTAACCAATATTTACTTCTATTCCTGATAACCCTCATGCCATTTTCTCCCAGGGGAAAAAGGCTTCGGGATCTGATCCTTCCTCCCCGGGGGAATCCTGAAGTTTCGGGTGGGAAGGCGGCAGAAATATCAAAACTGATAAAATCAAACATCTTTACGAATTATCAATTTAACCCGTTTTTATTTCCGGACGCAAAGATAGCAAAATTCTCAATCATAAAAAGTCCATGCCAGGCCGTATCTGAACATCCTGACATTCATTGGGTAAGAGGGGATCATAAAGAAATCGTAACCTGTTAAACCCGAGTTCACATGGTCGAGCATCAGGAAAATCCTTGTCCTGCGTAGCTTGAGATTAAGAAACACATTGACAAAGGGATAATTGCCCGTCTCTACCCTGTCCTGCCTGTAGTATCTTCCGGTAGCTGGCATGTAGGCATAGGCATAATAAGGCGTATGATAGAGAACCTCAGCCCCTAGCTGCATGTTAAGCTGCCCGTTTGTCTGCCTGAAATTGAACAGATGCTCAAAATAACCCGTCACTCTGGCTGTTGCAAGAGGAAGGTCGAGAATGTCGGAATTACTTGACTGCTGTATAAGAAGGTTAGTTGCAAGATGAAATTTCCATGCTCTGAAATCTTTTGCTGCATAGGCCGATACAACCGAGAGTCCGCCACCATGCTGAGAGGGCATTGCCAGTGTATCGAAGTCGGTATAATTGTCTATAACTGCATAGTTGAATCTTAGTTCCATACTACGTGCAGGATACTTGAAACTGGTTCCGACATCGACCCGGAACTCCTTATCCATGCTCTTCACCCATTCAAAATGGTTTCCTCCCCACTGCTCATACCAGAAGGAAGGCTGGCGGTTGGCAATGGCTCCGTTTATGTCCCATGAAGCGAGGCCTTTTTTAAAACTGAACGACTTGGATATCACTCCGTCGAGGTTGAAATCGCCGAAACGGTAACCGCTCAGGAAGAGCTCCCCCGTAGCCATCCAGTAGAACTTTTCGCCTATGTTGTTGTACAACCTTCCCACAAGAACATTGTTATGTTTCCTCCATACGGCTGTGTCGGCAAGCAATGAATCATGTGTGGGCACAATCTGGCTGTACTTGATGAGTTCATTTCTGATGCCCACTCCGCCCGCAAGCCTGAACCGGCTCGATTCACTGGTGGTGAAATCAAAACGTATTGTGTTTTTTATAGTTCTGGCGGAAAGAGAATCAAAGGTGCGTTTGTCGTCTATATATATCGAGTCGTAATATCCTGAAGCAGGATCACTGTCCTCGTAGGTCCGCCTGTTCCCGTCGATAAGCAGAATGTGGGAAAAGGATCCGCTAAGCCAGAACGGTTTGCGCGATACTCCGGAACTGTCGGCAACAGCAGCCGGCTTCTTTCCAAGGGTATAGCGCTGAACAAGCATAAGGTTACTGTTTTTCAGAAAACTGAGAGCCTTGCTGAGCCCTCCCAGGTTTACCGCAATATTTTCGGGCTCAAGTGTTTCAAGCTGGCTCAAATCTTTTATCCCTCCGTTCTCGGAGGTCTTCATGTTGTTCAGGCCATAGGCAAAATAAGCCTTGTACCTGTCGCCCCTGTACGAACCGTTAAAAGCAAAGTTCTTGTCGCTCGACCTCTGGTAACCGTACTGTCCCAGGTTATAGACAATGTCATAAACAAGGGCCAGGTTCAGTTTCCGGTTCACATTCTGGGAATGCCTGATCCTGAAGGTCTGCTCTGCCTGATTTCGGATACCGGCATAGGTCCACACCAGCTCTGTGAAAGGAACCTGTGTGTTCATGAAAAGTTGTCTTTCAGGCTGATACATAAGAGGATAATAATAATAGCCCAGAAACTTGTCGGGATCACTGATCCTGTCAAAGAAATTCAGCTGGTAAAACGGCAGACCGTAGCTGCCGGGTGAAGCATTCAGCGGTGAATGCCTGTCGGCAAGGCGGTAGTGGTTAAAAAGCGAGAAAGTGGTGTCGAAGGGGACTTTTATTTCTTCAGTCATATCGGAGGAGAGCTTCCACATCTCAGTAATCCTGTGACTGATAGTATCCTGGGCGCCTGCACGAAAAACAGGTGACAGGAAGATTATCAGTAATATTGCCGGAGTTCTCCTCATCAGCCGCAAATATATGAAAATTATGGAAGCAGGATTTAGCCACAGACAACGATGAATGCAAGGACAAGGTTACGGTCCTTAAAACAGCAGGGGGGTGTTGAATTCAACAGCCCCCTGCTTCCATAAATCAGACTCTGCAATTAATCCACGTTATCGTTAAGATATGCGTTGTTCTCTCTCAGAACCGGGCCCTGACCGTCGGCAAGCTCCTCGAGGGTGAACTTTGAGACCTTTACTTCGGATTCCTTTTCTGCCGGCTGAAGCGACATGTTCCGCCTTACATAAGCCGGAACATCCTCAAACGCTTCAATATTGTCCTTGATTATCTTATTCGAGAGGCCTTCCTTACGGAAGAAATTCTGCATGTGCTTTACCTTCTGGAGCGTCGACTTCTGGCTTTCCCTCTCCTCGATAAGCTCCGCTTCTCTCCTGCTCCGAAGTGCAGTTCGCTCTTCAATTTCCCCGGGATCGAATTTGAGCATTCCCTGCTTCTCCTGTTCAGGATCAGGCAATTCCTGTTTCAGGGATCTCTGGACAACTGAGAAAGTGTTATCTCCCCTGTCGGGTATGATATGAGGAGGGATTGGATGCAGTTCAGCAAGCAGTTCAACCTTTTTTGGCCTGGGCTTCTTATAGGGCGTAAGGATGCTGTTTGAGGGAAAGCCCGTGGCAATTACCGTAACGCTGATCTCCTTGCCAAGGCTCTCATCCTGCGACAGACCTCTTATAATAAGTGCATCCTCGGAGGATGCCTCATACATATAATCCGTAATCTGACCGAGTTCGTCCATAGTAAGCTCATTCCCGCCCGAACCTGAAGCAATGTTTACAAGTATGCTCCTGGCCCCTGTAATATCGTTTGAATTCAGGAGTGGTGAGGAAAGTGCATTCTCAATGGCCCTCAGAGCCCTGTCTTCACCCGAGGCCAGACCCATACCCATTATTGCAACACCAGAGTCCTTCATTACGGTCTCAACATCCGCAAAGTCGACATTAATATAACCGGCTACCGTAATGATCTCCGCAATCCCCTTCACAGCTGTTGCCAGGATATCGTCAGCCTTGGCGAAAGCTGCCGAAACGCCAAGATCACCATATATCTCCCTAAGCTTTTCATTGTTAATCACAAGGAGCGAATCGACATGCTCTCCAAGGTGGCTTATTCCTTCAATGGCATAGTTAATCCTTACCTTGCCTTCCGACTTGAAGGGGATGGTTACCACTGCCACAGTAAGATATCCTGCATCCCTGCAGGCTTTGGCGATAACAGGTATAGCTCCGGTGCCGGTGCCTCCTCCCATCCCGGTGGTCAGGAACACCATCTTGGTGTTTCCTCCTATGGCCTTCATCACATCGTTGATGTTTTCCATGGCAGCCTGACGCCCGACATCGGGTTTACTTCCTGCGCCGCGACCTTCGGTTATGGATGCACCAAGCTGGACCTTTACGGGCACCTGACTCTTTGCAAGAGCCTGATGGTCGGTGTTGCAGACCACAAAGTTGACATCCTTTATGCCTTTGTCGAACATGTGGTTCACCGCATTGTTGCCGCCTCCGCCTATTCCGACAACCTTTATAATGGATGACCTCTCAACCGGAAGGTCAAAACTTATCAAATCATCTTCCATGGTTTCTCTTTTTGATTGTTATTGTACAGCGTACCATCTGTCAGACCGTTTTTGTCAGCTGATAGTCTGATCTTCCACTTCAAACATCCTGGTGATCATCTGTTTGATCTTCTCGGTTATCGGAACCCTGTCGTGCTGAACCTGTTCGGGAGACTCCTCTTCTTCCGGTTCTTCCACCTGTTTTTCCACCTGTTCTTCCACCCGCCTGGCTTCGACCTTTTCAGTTGCAGATTTCCTTGTCTTGACAAAGTCATCCTTGCTGCCGGCCTCAAACGACTTCTTGTATGTTTCAAGGTGATCAAGTCCTCTCAGAATCAAGCCTACCGCGGTGGCGTACATCGGCTGGTTAAGTTCGTCCTTACCCTTGCCTGCAAGATGCTCATTGGGGTAACCTATCCTTACATCCATGGCAGTGCGGAAATTCATAAGCTGCGGAAGATGTTTCAGCATTGCTCCGCCTCCTGTTATCACAATTCCTGCGGCGAGCTTGTCGGCGTAGCCTGAGTTCTGTATCTCGAAATTCACTATTTCAATGATTTCCTCCATCCTCGACTGGATTATGCCTGCCAGGCTCCTGAACGAGATCTCCTTGGGATTCCTTCCGCTGATCCCGGGAATTGCAACAACCTTGTCCTCAGGAGCGATATCCCTGAGCGCAGAGCCATACTGTATCTTAAGCTGCTCCGCATGCCTTTCAAGAATAGCGCAGCCTTCCTTGATATCACTTGTTATCACATTCCCGCCAAAAGGTATCACAGCTGTATGCCTTATTGTATTGTCATAATAAACAGCCAGGTCGGTTGTACCGCCGCCGATATCTACCAGAACCACTCCGGCTTCCTTCTCGTCATCCGTAAGAACCGCATCGGCCGAAGCCAGAGGCTCGAGAATCAGATCCTTCAACTTGAGATCGGCCCGCTGAACACATCGTTCGATGTTCTTGGCTGCCGCCACACGGCCTATTACAATATGAAAATTAGCCTCAAGCTGATGGCCGCAAATACCTATGGGATTCTTTATCCCGGGTTCATTGTCTATAATGAAGACCTGGGGAATGACATGTATGATCTCCTCTCCCATCTCAACATGTATCTTGTACATGTCCTCGATAAGCTTGAAAACCTCCTCCTTCCTGATCTCATCATCGAAGTCGTCTCTCATTCTCGAACCGCGGGTCTTGATGCTTCTGATATGCTGGCCTGCAATACCGACAAAGACCTCATGAAAGACAACTCCTGTTGTCTTCTGAACATCGTCAACAGTAACCTGAATGGCACTTACAGTCTCTTCAATGTTCTGCACAACCCCTCTCCTGACGCCTGTGGAGGGAGCCTTGCTGATCCCGAGAATCTCGATTTTTCCGTTCTCGTTTTTCTTGCCGACAATGGTCACAATTTTTGTGGTTCCAATGTCGATTGCTGCTACATACTGTTCCTTTTTGCTCATAGTCTGATATATGGATTTTTCTTTATCTCCTCCTGCACACTATCTGATCCTTGTAGGCAAGGCTGATAGATGAATACTTGTCCCACCCGACCTCGGGAAGGACTTTGTCGTAAAAAACTTTCAGGTATCTCAGCTTGTCTTCGAATCCTTCAGGGCTGCCCAGATGGATCAAATGATTTCCCACCCTGGGAATAAGGTCGATCTCATCGTACCTGTCGACAAAGATCTGATCGATCTGGGCCGACCAGAAGTCATCTCCGTTAATGTGACTGACAAGGCAAAAGATGTCCTTCAGTATTGTATTTTTTATACTTGTATCCAATACGCTGACACCGTTAAGCATTGACTGGCTGATATTTACATTCCCTCCCACTATATGCAGCCGGGGAGTGTAAAGGTTCCTTCTCCTGATAACCACCCCTTCGTCGTCGATATAATAATCACCACCGTTAGCCGCCATTACCCTCATGATCGGAGTGCGCTGGTCGCCAACAATATGAAGAACACCATCAATGGAAATGAATACTTCGGCGGTTTTAAACTCCCTGTACCCGCTCATGGTCTCCTCAATATCAGCTATATTGATATCCTTTACGGTCTTTCCAACCATGTTTCCGTTCTTTCTCAGGACAGTGTTGAGAATATCCCTTTTGGTTACAAAATGATAGTCGGCTGAATCAAGTATAGTGACTTCAATACTGCGGCATTTCTTTGTGTTATGCCAGTGGGAATACCATACAGGCGCTATTACCAGGTATAACGACGGAATAAGCAACAATATCCTCACTGCCTTTTTCATTTCTTCCGGCTTTTAAGGAGTTTCTCTTCAATGGGCGCAACGAGCCTGTCAATGTCGCCGGCTCCGATAGTAAGCAGCACGTCGAGCTTTCCGGGATCAAGAATTCCTAAGATATCTGCGGGCTTCAACAGCTTTTTGTCAGGCAGCTTCATCCTCGAGAATATAATATCCGAGTCAACACCCGGGATAGGCAATTCCCTTGCAGGATAAACAGGAAGAAGTATAGCCTCATCGAGTTCATCAAGAATCCGGGCAAAACCGTCGGCATGATCGCGTGTACGTGTAAAAAGATGAGGCTGGAAAATACCTGTCACCTTTCTTCCCTTAAAGTATTCCCTGACATTTGTGATGCATGCTCTTATCTCTTCCGGGTGATGCGCATAATCGTCGATATATGCCAGTCCGGGAAGATCAACCCTTATGTCGAACCTCCTCCTGACCCCCATGAATCCCCTGGCAGCCTTCCTTATCTCATCGACGCTTACACCGCATTCAAGAGCAAGTGCTACAGCCGCAGTGAGGTTCTCAATATTGACCATGCCGGGGAAGGGAAATTCGAGATCCCCGATTACGGTCGAAGGGCTGTGAATGGTGAAAACATAACTGTTTCCGCTCCGCCTCACCCCTGAAAACCTGTAATCGGCGCCGGCATCCTGGCCGTATGTAAATCCTTTGATCCCTTCGGGAATTTCTATCCTGTCCTTTATCCGGTAGTTGATAAAAAGAGTCCCTCCCTTCCTGACTTTTGAGCAGAACTCGTTGTAGGCCTTTATCATTGTCTGATGATCCCCGTAGATATCGAGATGATCAGCATCGACCGATGTTATAACTGCCATCGCAGGACTGAGCCTGTGGAAAGACCTGTCGAATTCATCAGCCTCCATCACAATATATCTGCCTCCGCCGGTAATCAGATTTGAACCGTAGTTTTTTGATATCCCTCCAAGAAAAGCAGTGCAGTCGACATGCGACTGCTTGAGCAGGTGGGCCGTCATGGTCGAAACCGTAGTCTTGCCATGAGTACCGGCAATTGCCACTGTTTCGCCTGTAGAAGATATCTCCCCAAGTATTTCTGATCTTTTATATATCCTGTACCTGTTTTTGCGGAAAAACGAAAGTATTTTATTGTCCGGAGGAATAGCGGGAGTAAAGACCACAATGACTCTGTCCCTGAATTTCACATCACTGAACAGAGGAGGTACATCATCGAGGGAATCTTCATAGGTTATAAGGCATCCTTTATCAGAAAGGGTACGTGTAATGTCTGATTCTGACCTGTCATATCCGGCTGTAAGAAAACCTTCCTGCTCATAGTAAAGAGCAAGCGCGCTCATGCCGATTCCTCCGATTCCGACAAAATAAATCCCGTCTGTGGTTCTCAGGTCGACCATCATTTGATCAGTTTTAATATTTCAGCTGCAATACGGGCATCAGCATCCCGCTCAGCCATGTTTGCTATATTCCGCGACAATGTCACTTTTCTTTCTTCATCAGAAACAAGCTTCAGGGCCTCAGGCAGCAGGAATTCAGCAGCACCTGAATCGGGGACCACAACGGCTGCATTCCTTTCACCGAGGGCCATGGCGTTTTTGGTCTGGTGATCCTCAGCCACATTGGGTGATGGAACAAGGATCACGGGTTTCCCTACAAGGCATAATTCCGAAATGGTACCGGCTCCGGCCCTTGAAATAATTATGGTTGCTGCCGCAAAGGCCAGATCCATCCTGTCGATAAAGGAATGCACAGAAATAGTGCCCCCTTCCTCCGGTACCAGTTTCCTGATACCGTCATAGTAGTACCTGCCTGTCTGCCAAAGCCACTGGCAATCCGGGCGTTTCAGGGTTTCAAGATTCTCGGATAGACATCTGTTTATAGTACCCGCCCCGAGCGAACCTCCCAGAACAAGCACAACCGGCAGCCCGGCCTCTAAACCGAAGAAACCAAGGGCTTCTTCCTGCTTTGCCTTCAGATCATCAAAGTTCTGACGCACAGGATTACCCGTTTTGATAATTTTCCCTGAAGGGAAATATTTTTCCATACCATCGTAGGCTACACAGATCACCGAAGCTTTTCTGGCCAGCAGCCTGTTGGTAACACCGGCATAACTGTTCTGTTCCTGGATAAGAATGGGGATATTCATTTTACCAGCCTTCCTCAGAACGGGCCCGCTTGCATAACCTCCGACACCCACTGCTGCATGCGGCCTGAATTCTCTCAATGTCTTCCCTGCGATTCTGAGGCTTTTCATCAGCCTGAAGAAGACCAGGATATTCCTGAAAGGATTCTTCCTGTCTATCCCTGCCACAGGGAGTCCGACTATTCTGTATCCTGCTGCAGGAACTTTCTCCATTTCAAGCTTGCCGAGGGCGCCAACGAAAAGGATATCAATATCCCGGTCGATCCTGCGCAGGGCATTGGCAATGGAAATGGCCGGGAACACATGGCCCCCCGTACCACCTCCGCTGATTATCACCCTCTTATGTTCCTGCCGGTTCATATATCCTTTCTCCTTCGTCAGTTTTTTCTTCTTCAGGCAAGTCCTCCTTCCGGATCCTTGCATTTACCACTCTGCTTACACTCAGTATGGCTCCTATTGAAAAGCTCATAACCAGGGCCGAGGTTCTCCCCCAGCTTACCATGGGCAGTGTCTGGCCGGTAACCGGGAACAAGCCTACAGCCACCAGCATGTTTATCATTGCCTGGACTGTTATCATCACCACCAGGCCGATAACAAGGTAGGCGGGAAATGCCGCATCACATTTCCTTACAATTGTAATTCCCCTGAACAGTAATATCATGTATGCCAGAATAAGCGGCAGCGCCCCGAAAAGCAGACCGTACTCCTCTATAATTATGGCAAAAATGAAGTCGGAATTAGATTGTGGCAGCATGTTGCGCTGGGTGCTGCCGCCGGGAGCCTTACCGAACAATCCTCCTGTCGATATGGCGATCTTGGCCTGGTTCGACTGGTAGTTGGCATCATCATCCACCTTGCTGGAGAAATGCGACGTTATCCTCTTCTCCCATGTCTTCACCCTGTTCTCATCCGATACAAGCATAAGAACACCTGCCATAATAACCACTCCCACCATAGCCATGCCCGCATAGGCCAGCAGGAACTTGATGGGAACCCGGCCTATGAACATAATTATCATACTTATTCCAAAAACCATTACCGCAGTCGACAGGTTCTCGGGCATGATAAGGCCGCAAACCACTGCAACCGGGACCATCATGAACTTGGTCACCAGCATGAAATCATTAAGCTTGTCCTTAAACTGCCCCAGAACCCTTGCCAGGTATATTACAAGAGTCAGTTTGGCAATGTCCGATGACTGTATCCTGCCGACCCCCGGTATATAGATGGCCCTGACCGCATCGTTGATCCTGTCGCCTACTACAAATGTAAGAGCCAGCAAGCCAATAGAAAACAAAAGAAGCAATCCGGAAAGACGGTAATAAATCCTGTAGGGCAGGTAATGAACTATTATAATAATGCCAAGACTGAGGGCAAGGATAATAAACTGGCTTCTCAGGAAATAGGTAGTATTTCCTCCATGCCTGAGATAAGCAACACTTACCGAAGAGCTGTAAACCGCCAGCAGCGAGTAGATCATAAAGACCACCACCAGCGCCCAGATCACCCTGTCGCCCCTGAATGTTTTTGTAAGCCAGCCCTGTTGCATAATACCCTTAATTATAAATTCCTGACGGCCTGCTTGAACTGTCGTCCCCTGTCCTCATAATTGCTGAAAAGGTCAAAACTTGCACAGGCAGGTGAAAGCAGCACTGTCTGCCCCTTCCTGGCCAGGTAATAAGACGACCGTACCGCCTCAATCATTGATGAAGTCTCTACTATCGTGGGAACAATGTCCCTGAACGACTCGACTATTTTCCTGTTGTCTTTTCCCAGGCAGACAATTGCCCTTACCTTCTGCTTCACCACCGGGAACAGCTCGGAATAATCATTGCCCTTGTCAATCCCTCCTGCAATCCACACCACATCGGTTTCCATGCATTCCAGGGCGTACCATGTCGAATTTACATTCGTGCCCTTTGAATCATTTATAAAGTTGATGCCGCAGACAGTGATCACCGGTTCGAGACGGTGCTCAACTCCCTGAAAATCGGAGAGGCTTTCCCGGATCACCTCTTTCCTGATAGTCAGTACTTTGCCTGCAATAGCCGCCGCCATTGAGTTGAAAACATTGTGGCGGCCCCTCAGTGCCAGGTCATGAATGGTCATAAGCTTGGTTTTAGTATGGTAATCAATGTATAGTTCGTCGTTTTCGATCCAGGCTGCCATCCCTTCCCCGGTTTCTGCTGAAAAGGGAAGCAATGTCATCCCAAACTCCCCGGCCGACAGTTCTTTCCTGATTATGGGATCATCCGCCCAGTATATCAGCTTATCAGATTTTCGCTGGTTCCTGGTTATCCTGAATTTGGAATCTATGTAATTCTGAAAATTATGATCATACCTGTCGAGGTGATCAGGCGTTATGTTCATCAGAACAGCTATGTCGGCCCTGAAATCATACATCCCGTCGAGCTGGAAGCTGCTCAGTTCAATTACATAATAATCATAGCCGCCTTCAGCAACAGCCATGGCAAAGCTGTTTCCCACATTGCCTGTCATGGCAGCCTTCTTTCCGGCTTTCATAAGGATATGGTAAATCAGATTGGTCACTGTTGTCTTGCCATTGCTCCCGGTAACACAGATCTTCACACCTTCAGCATACCTGCCGGCAAACTCAATTTCCGAGATCACCGGAATGCCCTTCTCCCTGAGCCTGATAATCAGCGGTGCGTCCTCCCTGATACCCGGACTTTTTATCACCTCGGTGGCTGAAAGTATCTCAGATTCCGAATGTATTCCTTCCTCCCATCTTATCCTGTGGATGTCAAGCAGTTCCTTGTATTTTGCCTTGATCTCTCCCATGTCCGACACAAAAACATCAAAACCCTTCTGCCTGGCCAGAATTGCAGAGCCAGTCCCGCTTTCACCCGCACCCAGTATCACAATCTTCTTCATTCCGCTTATCTCATCTTTAGAGTCACAATGCTAATAACCGCCAGTATTATCGCAATAATCCAGAACCTGGTAACAATCTTGGGTTCAGGATATCCCTTCTTCTGGTAATGATGGTGGAGAGGAGCCATAAGGAATATTCTGCGGCCCGTTCCATACTTCTTCCGGGTATGCCTGAACCAGGAAACCTGTAGCACAACCGACAGATTTTCAACAAGAAATATTCCGCACAGTACAGGTATCAACAGTTCTTTCCTTATAACTATGGCAAAAACCGCTATAATGCCTCCGAGAGCAAGGCTTCCGGTATCTCCCATGAAAACCTGGGCAGGATATGAATTATACCAAAGGAAGCCTATAGTGGCTCCTATAAATGCAGCCGCATAGATAACCAGCTCGGCAGTGTTTGGTATATACATTATATTCAGATAGTTGGCATAAATGGTATTACTCGAGACGTAGGCAAGTATCCCAAGCGCAGTCCCGATTATGGCTGATGTGCCCGTTGCCAGACCGTCGAGCCCGTCGGTGAGGTTTGCTCCGTTTGATACTGCTGTAACTATGAAGATGACTATCAGAACAAATACAAGCCAGGTAGCCGGTCTTCTTACACTCTCAGGTATGAAAGCCACCAGCCAGGCATAATTGAATTCATTGTTCTTTACAAAGGGGATGGTGGTCTTGGTCGACTTATGCTCCATCGTAACCTGTCCGTCGCCATAAAATGGGCGGTCCTGGTCAAGCATTTCTATCTTTTCCATCGGAGAGAGCTCCGAGACTGGCACCCTTTCCATAATGATCACATCTTTGCTGAAATAGAAAGTAAGGCCGACAATGATACCCAGAACAACCTGGCCAAGAAGCTTTGATCTTGCAGCCAGGCCTTCCTTGTTCTTTCTGAATACCTTTATATAATCGTCCACAAAACCTATGAAACCCAGCCACACCGTAGTGAGTATCATAAGCATTATATATATGTTGTCGAGCTTTGCAAAGAGAAGCACGGGGACCAGGATTGAAGCCAGGATTATTATTCCTCCCATCGACGGGGTTCCTTTCTTCTGGTACTGACCTTCGAGCCCGAGGTCCCTGACTACCTCTCCGATCTGCTTAAGCTGGAGGTAATTGATTATTTTCTTCCCGATAAGCATTGAGATGAAGAGGGATGTTATGACAGCCATGGCCGACCTGAAGGATATGTAGTTGAACATACCTGCACCGGGTACATCAAGCTGATCGAGATATCTGAAAAGATAATAAAGCATCTCCTTACATATTGTTTTTCAGCAACAGAGCGGCTCTGAGCTCCTCCCTGTCGTCGAAATGATGTTTTACACCATTTATTTCCTGGTAATTCTCATGACCTTTTCCTGCAACCAGAACCACGTCGCCAGGAACTGCGAGCATTACTGCTGTCTTTATTGCTTCCCTCCTGCTGGTGATCCGCAGTACTTTTCTTCTGACATCAGGGGTAATGCCGGCTTCCATGTCGTCAAGTATCATTTCCGGGTTCTCTGTTCTGGGATTGTCTGAAGTCAGAATAACTTTTGTGCTTCCTTCAGCAGTGATTGCAGCCATAAGAGGACGCTTTGTCCGGTCCCTGTCGCCGCCGGCACCAACCACAGTGATGAGCTGCCTGTCGCCGGGCCTTATCCTGTTGATGGTGCTGATCACGTTCTGAAGCGCATCAGGGGTATGGGCATAATCGACCAGACAGCTGATCTCACCCGGTCCCTCGACAAGTTCCAACCTGCCTGGCACCGACCTGAGTTCACTCAGTATCCTCAGAACCTCCTCCTTCCCTGCTCCGAGAAGCAATGCGGCTGAATAGACGGCAAGCAGGTTAGAAGCATTATAGTCGCCAACAAAGCGGGTCCAGACGTCCTGTCCCTCAATCCGCAGGGCCATACCCGAAAAATCCTGCTCAAGGACCGTGCACCGGAAATCAGCAACTGCCCTTGTAGAGAATGTATATTTTGAAGCCCGGCAGTTCTGTATCATTACCCTGCCGTTGCGGTCATCATTGTTTACCAGGGCAAATGCCGGGGCAGGAAGCGAATCAAAAAATGCTTTCTTCGCATTCAGATAGTTCTCGAAAGTCTTGTGATAATCCAGGTGATCGTGGGTCAGATTAGTGAAAATGCCACCGGCAAATTTCAAACCTTCGATCCTGAACTGGTCAACTGCATGACTGCTGACCTCCATGAAAGCATAGTCACATCCGGCTTCAACCATGGCTGCAAGCGTTCTGTTAAGCTCTACAGGATCGGGAGTGGTGTGGGTGGCAGGTAGCTCCTTATTCACAATGTAATTGCATACTGTTGAGAACAGCCCGCACTTGTAGCCCAGTTTCGAGAACATCCTGTAAAGAAGAGTGGCAATGGTAGTCTTGCCATTGGTTCCGGTAACACCTGTAAGCCTGAGAGATGAAGAAGGATTCCCGAAGAACTCGGAAGCAACCAACCCAAGAGCCCGGGCAGAATTGCCGGTCTGAATCCAGCATACCCCCTCGGCCATATCCCCGGGAAGTGTCTCACATATTATTGCAGATGCCCCGGAGCTCACTGCAGCAGGTATAAAATCATGACCATCGCTTTTTGTTCCCCTGACCGCCACGAAAAGCGTTCCCGGGCCAACCCTGCGTGAATCAAATGAAATATCACTTATCATGGTCCCGGTGTCACCTTTTACCGAGACAAGCTCAATCCCGACTGTCAGATCCCTTACTCTTAACATATCAAATCACATATTCATATCGAGTGAAACAACACTGCCTTCATATACCCTTGCCCCATGCTGCGGCGACTGCCTCAGCACTCTTCCCTTTCCGCTGTACCTTACCTTCAGACCTGCATTTTCAATAAGATAAACAGCGTCTCTCAGACTCATTCCCCTTACATCCGGGACCAGCCCCTGTTTTACGTCGACCCCTACCAGTCTTATGGTGTCGCCGCTTTCACGGGTAGCTACCCAGTCTTCCTTCGATGTCTTTCTGTATCTTACATCAAGCTCCCCAAGAACCTCGTTAATATCAGCCCTTAATCCGTTTCCGGCTTCAGGGACAAGTCCCTTCTTCTCTTTTTCAGAATGATTCTCAGCCCTGTAATCGCGGTAGTAGGTTGTTGCATACACCTTATCGGAAATCTCCTTGAAGACTGATCCGGCAACAATGTTACCGTAGTAGACACCATTTGAAGGTGCATTCACAACTACTATGCATGAATACAGGGGATTATCGGCAGGAAAATAGCCTACGAACGAAGCCTGGTAGGTAACCTTCCTGCGGTAACCCTGGTTGTTCATGGCTATCTGTGCAGTACCGGTCTTTCCCGCTATCTTGTATTCGGGATTCTTCAGGTTCTCGGCTGTTCCCCTTTCAACCACGCCTTCCATCATTGCTTTGGCTTTCCTGATTGTGCTCCGCGAAGCAATCGAATTGATAATTACTTCAGTACCAAAGTTTTTTATCTCCGACCCGTTCCTGAATATCCCTGTTACAAACCTCGGGCGCATCATCTTTCCGTCGTTGGCCACTGCATTGAAAAAGGTAAGAGTCTGCAGAGGAGTCATCTGAACTTCATATCCATGCGACATCATGGGAAGGGAAAGGCCCGACCATAGTTTGTCGCCCGGATATCTTATAAGAGGCTTGCCTTCTCCCTTTATCTGTACGTCGAGAGTCTGGTTTAACTTCATGGCATAAAGCCTGTTGACAAAGGCCTTGGGATTATCCTTGTAGTTTTCGTTTATGATTATGGAGGTACCTACGTTCGAGGAAAGCTCGAAGACCTCCTTCACAGAGATCTTTCCGTATCCTCCTTCCTTTGTATCCCTTATTATCTTGTTATAAAACCGAATGGTGCCATCACCTGTGTCGACGATATCCCCGGTGTCAACAACACCGTCTTCAATGGCGGCCATAAGGGAAGCAAGCTTGAAGGTTGACCCCGGTTCGGTGCTTTCAGCTATGGCATAGTTATATGTTTCGCGATAGCTTCCGTCATCAGCTTTCTCAAGATTGGCTATTGCACGCACATCGCCGGTGGATACTTCCATAAGAATAGCGCATCCGTGATGGGCATTGTGCCTGCGAAGCTGCTTCTCGAGGGCTGTGGAAGCCACATCCTGAAGATCGATGTCTATTGTGGTCTGAATGTCGTTGCCGTCCCTGGCTTCTATGCTCTCGCCATTATTGACAGTAATCCAGTCGCCACCGGTAAGCCTCTGCTTCACAACCATTCCGTTCTTGCCTGCCAGTTCCTTGTCGAACGATCCCTCCAGCCCTACCCGGGTTCCTTCAGTTCCCTGACTGAGGTAACCAATGGTTCTGGCTGCAAGCTCGTTATTGGGAAGTATCCTCCTGTTCTCAGGCTGGGCAACAAGCCCTCCCCTGAACTGGCCTTCCCTGAATATGGGCAGTTCCTTGATTTTCTTAAGAGTAGCATAATCAACCCGTTTCTGTATCAGGAAATAGCGGTCGCCCCTCTTTCTTGCCTCCGTGATAACAGATTTCCACCCTGATGCCGACCTTACTCCCAGATACTTCGACAAGCCGTGACACAGACCGTCGATCCCCTGCGACCAGGTGGCTGCCGTCATGCCGCTGCTCCTGGTATCCATATATATTGAATAGTAAGGTATGGAGCTGGCCAGCAGCCTTCCGTCACGGGCAAGTATGTCTCCCCTGTTTGCAGGCATCTCGGCAGTCTTGAAGACATACTTCTCGCTCATCTCCGACCATTTACTCCGCTGGAAATACTGAAGAACAAGGATCTGGACTATCAATGCCACGGCACAGAGAATCAAACCAAGGTAGACCACCCCGCTCCTGAACACTATTTCGTCCCTCACTGCCATCCCTCTTCTTATTTTTCAATAACTATCTTGTAAGGAGGAGTCCTGAGCTCTTCAAGGCCCAGCCCCCTCTCAAAGACCATCCTGGAAACCTCCGACTGCCTGCTGACCGACATGAGATGCGCTGAAGTCGAGAGCGCTTCCGCCTTGAGGTCCTTTACCTCTCTTGAAAGCCTGGAACTCTCCCTTGTTATCCTCTCGGCATGAAAGCGGTTTCCAATGTAAAAAGCTCCCAGAATAGTCAGAAAGATTATGTACCACAGGTTCTTAAGAATAATCACATCAGAAAAGATGATCCCGCTCAGCAGTTCCTTTACAAGACTGCCATGCTTACTCTTTTTTTTATTTTCTCCATTCTGCTCCGGCATATTCAAATCTTTTCTGCAATCCTCAACCTGGCGCTTCTTGCCCTTTTGTTATCCTCAATTTCCGTTTCGTCCGGTACCGTACCCTTCTTGTTCACTATCCTGAAAGGGGTTATAAGATTTCCGTAGAAGTCCTTGTTCTCTTCTCCTTCAAAATTCCCTGTTCTCATAAAGTTCTTTACTATCCTGTCCTCAAGAGAATGATAGGTAATAACCACAAGCCGGCCATCCTTCCTGAGTACAGACAGGGCCTGTTCAAGCATCTCCATGAGGCATTCCATCTCGTGGTTCACAGCAATCCTGAGAGCCTGAAACACCTTTGCATAGAATTTGTGCTCCTGCCTGAAGGGCGCCAGTTTACCGATAGCGCTTATCATGTCGTTCACAGTGGTAAGCGGCTTATGCTCCCGTGCCGCGACAATTTCCTTCGCTATCCGCCTGGAGTTGATCAGCTCGCCATAATCGTAAAAAATTGAAGCAAGCTCGGCTTCACTGAGATTCTTAAGCAGAGAAGCCGCAGTGACTGAGCTTTTCTTGTTCATTCTCATATCAAGCGAGACATCCTGACGGAAAGTAAAACCCCTTTCGGGCTCATCAAACTGATGAAATGAAACGCCGAGATCAGCTATCAACCCGTCAATCTGCTCAATACCATTATATTTCAAATTATTCCGGAGAAATCTGAAATTCTGGTTCAGGAAGATAAGCCTCCTGTCGTCGGGAACATTGCGCATTGCATCCTCATCCTGGTCAAAGGCTATCAGCTTTCCCTTTCCCAGCCTGCGCAGTATCTCCATCGAATGCCCCCCGCCTCCGAAAGTGGCATCTACATATATTCCTTCAGGACGGATGCTCAGTCCCCTGATACTCTCCTCAAGCAATGCAGGTACATGGTAGTACATTAGTCCAAAGGCTCATTAGTGCTTCCACCAAGAAGTTTTTCAGCCAGATCGGCAAAATCTTCAGATGGCATTCCAATAGTTTCATAAACCGAAGCCGGCCATATCTCAATCCTTCCATCCTGTCCGGCAAGAACAACATCCCTCCCGGCTCCAATTAGATCCATTAGCCTCCGGGGAACCAGCATCCTGTTGTTGTTGTCAAGCACAAGCTCTGCAGTTCCCTTGAAAAAATTCCTCAGGAACATATTGTGCTCACGGTTGTAGGGATTGATCTTTTTCCTGATCTTTTCAAGCTGCCTGTTCCAGTCATCTATGGCATACAGAACCAGGCAATTCTCGAAAATGTCTTTCCTGACCACAAAGTGATCCTGCGCAGAAGAAGGCATCTGCTTCTTGAATGCCGCCGGAAGGATTATCCTTCCCTTGGCATCCACTTTGCACGCGTAATCACCAATAAAAGTGGCCATCTTCTGTTTTACTCAATTAAAACGCTAAAATATGTAAAAATTATCCACTTTACTCCACTTTACCCCACTATTTTTTATGGGTTTGTTAATAACTTTTTAGGGGTTCTGTGATGAGACCTCCATTTATTGCCTGTTTCAGCCTTTTTTAATTTTCAGGAAAGGTTTTATTTTACGTTTCGCCCCACAATTCCGCCCCCCTTCTGCGCCTTCGCGTGGCCGCTTCGGCGGAACAGGGCAGGGGACCCGGAGGGCAGAACGTTAATTGGTGAGCAGAACGTCAAACGGAAAATAAGTGATCCATCTTTTTTATACTTTTGCTTACGCGATACAATGATCCAGACGGAATGGAAGAAATGCAAAAATCGGATGCAGTGTTGAATGTCGATGTGGAACAGATCCTCTATTCCAAGAACCCGGCAATGAAAAAGGTTATCCCGGGCTTCCTGATAAGGTATCTAAAGCGTATAGTTCACCAGGATGAGATCAATGATTTCCTGACGAAATACGGTCATCTCCGGGATGCTGAATTCATAGCTGCCGGACTCAAAGCATTCAACATAAGCTACAGGGTTACCGGCCGTGAAAACCTTCCGGAACACGGCAGGTATATCTTCGTTTCAAATCACCCCCTCGGTGGGCTCGACGGACTTGTTTTCATACACGAGCTTTCCCGAAGCTGGCCAGACATTAAGTTTCCTGTGAACGATATTCTTATGAATATCAGAAACCTGTCGGGTATCTTTCTTCCCATAAACAAGCACGGCGCTCAGGACAGGCAATCGGCACTGGACATCGAGGCCGCTTATGCGTCGGACAAGCAGATCCTATATTACCCGGCAGGACTATGCTCCCGAAAGAAAAAAGGGGTCATCAGGGATCTCCAATGGCATAAAAGCTTTATTACCAAGGCTATCCGTTACCAGAGGGATGTAATTCCCGCCTATTTCTCCGGAAGGAATTCAGATTTCTTCTACAACCTGTCCAACATAAGGAACTTCCTGGGCATCAAGGCGAATATTGAAATGCTCTACCTTGTAGATGAACTTTTCAAACAGAAGGGAAAGGTTATCGATCTGGTATTCGGCAGGGCTATTCCGTGGCAGACTTTTGACAGGACCAGAACTCCTTCTGAATGGGCTGAATGGGTTAAGGAAAAATCATACGAGCTGCAATCGTTTATAGCCTGATAATCACAGATTCAAAAAAATATCTAATTTTGATCCGTTTTTTCAGGAATATCCTGACAAAACTTTACTAATCATTAAAAGATGAAACCTATAGCTGAATCTCTTCCGAGAGATCAGATCATAGCCGAATTAACTCCCGATAAGCTTCTCCGGCTTACCAACAACGGAAACAATGAGGTTTACCTTTTTGACCACAGGAACTCTCCCGCACTTATGCATGAGATCGGAAGAGTGAGAGAAATAACATTCAGGCATGCGGGAGGCGGAACCGGAAAGGATATTGACCTTGATGAATTTGACACCGACAATGAGGATCCCCAGAAGCAGCTGATAGTCTGGGACCCCGACAACAGGGTAATAATTGGAGGTTACCGTCTGTATTTTCCTCCTGAAGGCTGCACTAAATGCGATGTGACAAAGCTGGCATCTTCTTCCTATTTCAATTTCTCCGAGAAATTCCTGAGGAAATATTACCCTCACATGATGGAACTTGGACGTTCCTTCGTCCATCCCGATTACCAGTCGAAAACAATGGGAAGAAAGAGCCTGTATGCACTTGATAATCTTTGGGACGGACTTGGCGCCATTATTCTCGACAATCATCACCTGAAGTACCTTTTCGGGAAAGTGACCATGTACCCTCATTACAACCAGAAAGCAAGGGATATGATCCTTTACTTTCTCAATAAGCACTTTAATGATCCCGACCATCTTGCGACACCGGTTGAACCCGCCAACATTGAGATCAACAGGGAAGAGATGAAGAAGATATTCAGGGGATGGAGATACAAGGACGATTACAAGGTCCTTTCGAGGGAGGTCAGAAACCTGGGAGAAACGATCCCTCCGCTGATCAACGCCTATATGGGACTTTCCCCAACCATGAAGACCTTCGGGACTTTCATAAACCACAAGTTCGGTGATACGGAGGAGACCGGAATACTGATTACCCTCAGGGACATTTACGTTGAAAAGATAAACAGGCATCTGGCTTCGTACAAAAACGATTACCTTATAGACTGGTTCTCGCACGAAAATCAGTAAGCCCTTTCGTTCCTGCCCTCGTAATAATTTATAAAAGACTGATTGGCAACCTTGTTGCCTCCGGGAGTGGGATAATCGCCCGTAAAATACCAGTCGCCCGTGTGACCAGGACAAGCCTCATGCAAGCCTTCCACTGACTGGAATACTATTTCCACTTCAGCCCTGATATCTCCTGCCCTGAGAAGATCCGCTATCTTTTCAGAAATAGCATCCGGGCAGAAGGGCTTGTAAATCTCCTTGACAAGATTCCTGATCTCATCAACCGGCTTGAGTATCTCTTCCTTCGATTCCCTGTAAATTTCCTTCACAAGTTGTCCCTTTCCCGATTCCGACAGTAGCTCAATGGCCGCCCTGAAGGCAATAAGGTCGCCCAGTTTTGCCATGTCGATCCCATAGCAATCGGGGTACCTTAACTGAGGCGAAGAAGAGACTATTACTATTTTCCTGGGTTCAAGCCTGTCGAGGATCCTGATAATGCTTTTTCTGAGTGTAGTCCCCCTGACAATGGAATCGTCAATAACAACAAGATTATCAACACCTCTCCTTACTACTCCGTAAGTAACATCATAGACATGTCCGACCAGATCATCCCTGCTGACATCCTCGGTTATGAAAGTTCTGAGCTTGACGTCCTTGACAGCAATCTTCTCAACCCTTGGCCTGCGGTTTATTATTTTCTTAAGTTCGCTTCGCGAGAGAGAATCCTTTCTTTCAATTATCTCGTCAAGCTTCGAATCATTTATAAAATCCTCAACTCCTTTTATCAATCCGTAAAAAGCGCTTTCGGCAGTGTTCGGAATATATGAAAACACAGTGTTCTCCGTATCATGTCCGACAGCCCTGAGCACCCTGCCTGCAAGGAGCTCTCCAAGCTTCTTCCTTTCCCTGTATATCGACTTGTCGGTACCCCTTGAGAAGTAAATTCTTTCGAAGGAACACTTGCGCGGAGTCGTCTCGTCCCTTAGCCTCTCCAGGGATACATCCCCTGAAGCCCTTGCAATAAGTGCGCAGGCAGGAGGAAGCTCTTTCACGAGATCGGTCCGGAGATTGAAAACAGTCTGTATCACAGGACGTTCAGAAGCTACAACAATCACATCATCATCAACATAGTAAAAAGCAGGCCTGATACCTGCAGGATCCCTCATCACAAATCCGTCGCCATGCCCGACAATACCGGCCATAACATAACCTCCGTCCCAGTTGCGGCTGGCTTTACCCAATACGGTGGCCAGATCCAGATTTTTCTCAATAAGAGGGCTTATCTCCCTCTTGGTGTAGCCCTGTTCCTTGAATAACCTGAATACCCTCTCATTTTCCTCATCAAGCCTGTGCCCGACGTTTTCGAGAATGGTAACAGTATCCGAAAAATCAATTGGCGTCTGTCCTAGTTCCACCAGGCTTTTGAAAATCTCTCCGACATTTGTGAGATTGAAATTCCCGGCCATGACAAGACTTTTCGACTTCCAGTTGTTCTCGCGGCTTACCGGATGAACATAATCTATATTATAGTTTCCGTATGTTCCGTAACGAAGATGTCCGAGGTAAACATCGCAGGCAAAAGGCACGTTCGACCTGATGAAGCCGGGATCGCCAAAGCTTCCGGGATTCTTCCTTTTCAGACCTGCAATATCCTCATAGATTAGTTCGAATATTTCCTTTATCGGATCCGGCTTGTTCGACCGCTGCCTGAATATGTACCTGTTACCCGGACTGACATTAAGCTTGATACCTGCAATACCTGCTCCGTCCTGCCCCCTGTTGTGCTGCTTCTCCATCATCAGGTACATCTTCTGCAGCCCCCAGTCCCATGACCCGAATTTTTCAAAATAGTATTCCAGCGGCTTTCGCAGTCTCAGAAACGCAATGCCGCACTCATGTTTTATATTTTCACTCATGGCTGAAGCTAATTCAGATCCGGAAAATTAATGATATCCGGAACCAAAATGGCGTCAGGAAATACTTTCCTGATCAGTATCAAATCTCTGGTTCCCTCTATCCTCGACCTGTAATCCCCTACTCTTATCTTGTAATAACTTGGCTTGTCAAAACTCGGATACGAATCAATTTCAGGAAACTGAGTGATGAACTCAGCCCGTTTTTTCCCCGATTCCTCGCGGGCATTCTTTTCTGAACTGCTGTAAATCTGTATCCTGTACCCTTCCATACCTCCCAGCCTCATATTATAAAGAATATAGCGGTTGATAAGTGTGTCAATCCGCGGATCGTGGCTGATGGTCAGTTCTCCTGCACCCGGCCTGTTGTCATTATTCCGGAACAGGTCAGCAGCCGGACCCGATGTCTGGGCCTGGCAGAAAACCGTTGAGATCAATAGAAAAAATAATATGGAAAACTCCCTGTACTTCATTCCGGTATTCTTCTCAGAGCTCATTTGCAAGCTCATCGGTGATCTCAAGGTTATGGTATACATTCTGAACATCATCATCATCCTCAAGCACCTCGATGAACTTCATAACCTTCCTGGCCGATTCTATATCGAGCGACTTAATGGTATTCGGAATTCTTTTAAGGCCTGCATCATCAGGCTCAATTCCCAGATCATTCAGTTTTCTGTTCACACTTCCGAAATCTTCCTTGGCACAGGTGATAGTCAGGGTTTCACCGTCATCCTCAAAATCCTGGGCTCCTGCATCAATAAGTTCCAACTCGATCTCTTCCTGCGAAATTCCTTCCTTGCTGATCGAAAAAACTCCCTTCCTTTCGAATAGTGAGCTAAGTGAACCATTTGTCCCGAGTTTGCCGCCATGCTTGTTATAAGCTGCCCTTATAGAAGCAACAGTACGGTTGTTGTTGTCCGTAAGGCATTCGGTAAATACAGCTATACCGCCGGGTCCGTATCCCTCAAAAGATGTTTCAACATAATTGTCGGCATCCGATCCGACGGCTTTTTTTATGGCCCTCTCAATATTGTCCTTGGGCATGTTGGCTCCCTTGGCATTCTGGATCGCAAGCCTCAGTCTTGCGTTGCTGTCAGGGTCGCCGCCGCCTTCCTTCGCTGAAATGATTATTTCCTTGATGATCTTTGTGAAGATCTTCCCCCTTTTGGCATCATTTGCCCCTTTCTTCCTCTTTATTGTAGACCATTTATTGTGACCTGACATACAAGTGATTTTTTAATTTCAGATGCAAAATTAAATAATTCTTTAATACATCATTCATTGTATGTATTTTTGACGTCAAAATACGTGCCGGGTGAGGAAGTTGGCGTTTGGCAGTCAGCAGTTGGCAGTTGGATGAATGCAGTTGGCAGTTGGCAGTTGGCAGACAGTTTCACTCTTGAGCCCTGAGCCCTGAGCCCTGAGGCCCTGCCTTCGCCACGTACCGCGTACCGCACACCGCCTAAACAGAAACAAAGAATGAGTAACAAGAAAGTTTATATTGAGACCTACGGCTGCCAGATGAACGTCGCTGACAGTGAGGTGGTTGTCTCAATTCTTTCGGATCACGGCTACAGCCACACCGTAAATATGGAAGAGGCAGGGCTGATCCTTATCAACACCTGTTCGATCAGGGACAATGCCGAGCAGAGGATCTGGGGAAGGCTCAAAGCCATCGGACACCTCAAAAAGAAAAATCCGGAAACCATAATAGGCCTTATAGGATGCATGGCTGAAAGGCTGAAAGAGACTGTGATGGAAAAGGAGCAGATCGTCGACATCGTCGCCGGTCCCGATGCGTACCGCGACCTTCCTTTGCTGATCAGTGAGGCGGAATCGGGGCACAAGGCTGTTAATGTCCTTCTTTCCCGCGAGGAAACCTACGCCGACATATTGCCTGTGAGGATGGACCTTAACGGGGTCACTTCCTTTGTATCGATAATGAGAGGTTGCAACAACATGTGTGCCTATTGCGTGGTACCCTATGTGAGGGGAGCCGAGAGAAGCAGGGATCCGGAATCGATAATCAGTGAGATAAAGGTTCTCAGTGACAAGGGCTACAGGGAAGTGACCCTCCTGGGGCAAAATGTTGACTCATACGGATTCAGGAAAGACGGCCGGCTGATATCATTCCCTGAACTGCTCGAAAAAGCAGCTCTTGCTGACCCCATGATCAGAATACGCTTTTCAACATCACACCCCAAAGACCTTTCGGA
The DNA here is from genome assembly GCA_022709665.1 of Bacteroidota bacterium. Lineage (GTDB taxonomy): Bacteria > Bacteroidota > Bacteroidia > Bacteroidales > VadinHA17 > LD21. Next base: position 11,069 of record JAKLIJ010000006.1, on the reverse strand, counting down.
CGAACTCCTGCAAATAATGGCTGACCACCGCAATATCTGCAGGCATATTCACCTTCCTGCCCAGAGCGGAAGCAGCCGGATACTCAAACTGATGAACAGGGAGTATACGCGCGAATGGTATATGGACCGTATCAGGGCTATCCGTTCAATTCTTCCCGACTGTGCCGTCTCGACCGATATAATTGCAGGTTTCTGCACCGAGACGGAAGAAGATCATAATGAAACCCTTTCACTTATGGAGTGGGCCGGATACGATTTCGCCTATATGTTCAAATACAGTGAAAGACCGGGGACAAAAGCAGCAAGAAAGCTCATGGATGATGTCCCTGACGAGGTTAAGACAAACCGTCTGAACGAAATCATTGCCCTTCAGAACAAGCTCTCGGCAAGATCAAAAAAACAGGATGTTGGCAAGGTTTTTGAAGTTCTGGCAGAGAATCGCTCAAAGAGGTCGGAAAACCATCTTACTGGAAGAACATCGCAGAATAAAGTGGCCGTGTTCCCGGCAGAAGGCAGGAAAAAGGGAGAGTACGTAAATGTAAGGATCGACGGATGCACTCCCGCTACGCTTCTTGGGAAGATCATTTAACAATTATAAGTTGTGAATTATTCAAATCGGGATTAACTTGCACTAAAATTCAATACACAAGCAACATGAAAACTAAAATTTTCTTCCTCATAATACTGGCTATGTTTTCCTTCAGTATGTCGTCAGCACAGAAATCCGGCAAAAAAATCAAAATTTCAGGGCATGTGGTTGACGGAACGATGACGCCCGTCGCAAATGCAATAGTGATGCTCGACGGCGAAAAAACCGACATAACCACCGATGAGAAAGGCATGTTCAGGATCAAGGTAAAACCTGGAAATTCCAAAATAGGAATATTTACAATGCCCAACGGTATCCTTGAAGAAGCGCTCGACGGAAGAAAAACCATCAATTTCAAATTTGAAGGAACTGTTCCTGTTCAGACTGCAGAAGCCGATCCGCTCGATGAAGTTGTGGATATTGGTTACGGATCGGTAAAGAAAAGAAGCATGACCGGAACTGTAAATAAAATTGACGGCACAAATCCCAAATACTCTTCTTACAGGAATATTTACGACATGATACGCGGAGAGGTTGCCGGAGTCCAGGTAATGGGAAACAGTATCAGGATACAGGGAATCGGATCGCTGACTCTGAGCACCGAGCCTCTGTATGTGGTCGACGGGATGGTGGTAAGTTCCATATCCGACATCCAGCCGTCTAACGTCAAATCGATCGAGATACTCAAGGGATCATCGGCTTCGATCTACGGATCGCGCGGAGCCAACGGAGTCATACTGATTAAGCTGATCGGATCTAACGACTAGTGTATCACTTCCGGTCCTGATCCTTCTTCCTGAATAATATATTAAGTTCATCCAGCTGCTTCTGCGATATTTCTGCCGGTGTGTCGAGCATGACATCACGTCCCGAATTATTTTTGGGAAAGGCAATGAAGTCGCGGATCGAATCCTGACCTCCAAACATCGCAACCCAACGGTCAAATCCGAATGCTATGCCTGCATGAGGCGGAGCTCCGTACCTGAATGCATTCAGCAGAAACCCGAATTGCTCCTTCGCCTCATCATCGCTGAATCCCAGCACCTTAAACATCAGCTTCTGAACATCCTCGCTATGGATCCTGACCGACCCCCCTCCTATCTCAACACCGTTGATAACAAGGTCGTAGGCATTTGCCCTTACCTTCCCCGGATCGGTTTCCATAAGGTTCAGGTCGTCGGGATTCGGAGAAGTGAAGGGATGATGCATTGCATAGAAGCGTGATGTCTCTTCATCCCATTCAAGAAGCGGAAAATCAACCACCCACAGCGGAGCAAACACATCTTTTTTTCTCAGGCCAAGCCTTCCTCCCATCTCAAGACGGAGTTCCGACAATGCGGCCAGGGTTTTCTTTTTCTCTCCGGCAAGGATAAGCAGAAGATCGCCCGGACGTGCACCGGCTCTCTCAACCCAGAGTTTCAGATCTTCAGGAGAATAAAATTTATCGGCCGAAGATTTCAATGAACCGTCAGCGCCATACTTAAGATAAACCAGTCCTTTTGCACCGATCTGAGGCTTTCTTACGAATTCAGTGAGTTCGTCCGTCTGTTTCCTCGAATACTCCGAGCACCCGGGAGCACATATTCCCCCAATATAATCAGCTGTATCGAACACCCCGAAACCGTGCCCCCTGACCACAGATGTCAGATCGGCGATCTTCATCCCGAAGCGAAGATCGGGCTTGTCCGATCCGTAAAACTCCATCGCTTCAGCATAAGGAAGCCTGGTAAACTGTCCGGGGAACTCGATCCCCTTTATTTTTTTGAAAAGAAACCGCGCCAGTCCTTCAAAAGTTTCGAGAATATCATCCCTTTCCACAAACGACATCTCGCAATCGATCTGAGTGAATTCCGGCTGACGGTCGGCTCTCAGATCCTCATCCCTGAAACATTTCACAATCTGGAAATACCTGTCAAAACCAGCCACCATAAGCAGCTGCTTGAGTGTCTGGGGCGACTGAGGCAGGGCATAGAAGGTTCCCGGCTGCATCCTCGACGGAACAACGAAATCGCGGGCTCCCTCAGGCGTGGATTTTATGAGAACCGGTGTCTCTACCTCAACAAAGCCTATTGAATCCATATAGGTCCGGACCTCTCTGGCGACATTGTGCCTGAGGATGATATTATTCTTGACACTGCCCCTGCGAAGGTCGAGATAGCGGTATCTCATCCTCAACTCCTCTCCGCCGTCGGTATCTTCCTCAATGGTGAACGGGGGGATCTCACTGCGATTGAGAACTTTCAGCTCTTCAACTTCGATCTCCACCTCTCCTGTCGGAATTTTAAGGTTTTTGTTGCTCCTCTCCCTCACAACGCCAGAAGCCTGGATGACGTACTCCCTTCCAAGCTTCCTTGCCTGACCACAGAGAACACTGTTGGTCTCGAGATTAAAAACAAGCTGTGTGATTCCGTACCTGTCTCGGAGATCGACGAATGTCATCCCCCCGAGATCCCTCGATTTCTGCACCCAGCCGCAAAGGGTAACGTTCTTTCCGGCATCAGCCAGTGTCAGTTCCCCGCAAGTATGTGTTCTGTACATTTTAAGATAATTAAGTCCGACAAAAATAAGAAAAATTGAGTTCCTGCTCCGTTACAAACATTCCCATTATTGCCTGATTTGCATTCCGGAGAGCTTTAAGAAAACTGATTGATCCCGGAAGCAGAGGATAAATTAAGTTCAAACATACCCTGTCAGGGTGCTTATAACCGGTTTTATTTATAAATTTATACAGTTATCCTACTGAATATGACTGACAGCAACGACGAACGTTTTATGAGGGCCGCCATCGACGAAGCGAAGAAGGCGCTTGCCAGGAAGGAGGTTCCTGTTGGTGCAGTCGTTGTCTGCAACAGTATGATAGTTGCAAGGGCCCACAACCTTACTGAAACACTGAATGATCCGACTGCACATGCCGAAATGCAGGCAATCACCGCTGCTGCCAGCTGGCTGGGAGGAAAATACCTTACCGGATGCACTGTCTATGTCACCGTCGAACCATGTACCATGTGCGCAGGAGCCCTTGGCTGGAGCCAGGCAGAGCGTCTGGTTTACGGGGCTGCTGATCCGAAAAAAGGTTATACCCTTGTAAAAGGACAGATCCTTCACCCTAAAACTAAGGTCCTTTCCGGTATCCTCGAAACCGAATGCGGCAACCTGCTTAAAAGTTTCTTTAAGACATTGAGATCCGCCTGAAAATTATCCTGAAATAAAACATAATATCTATGACCTCAGACAACAGTAAATCAGTGATCAACCAGAAGATACTGAAGAGAACGGTTATTATTCTTTACCTTTCTTTCCTGGTTCTTTCCCTCGCCGCCAACATAATAAAATTCCCACTCCTGGGAATGTCAAAAACCGTCTGGCTTTTACTGACAACATTGATTTTCCTTATCATTATCCTTGTCCCTGTCATTCTCAACTACCAGTATATTTACTTTTCTGACGAGGGAAACATGCTTATATTCAGATATTACAGCACCGGTTTTATCCAGGGCAATAAGAATTCGGTGGAAATTGAGAAAAAATCATTTTCGGGCTTCACAATTGACCATAGCTTATTCGGTCTCGTCCGGAGCATAACACTCTATCAAAGAATGAAGGAAGGTGTGGCTAAATATCCCCCTATCAATATCAGCGCACTTAAGCCCCGGGAAAGAGAGGAGATCATAAAGACACTTACTACATACGCACCCCGTGTTAAAGGAAAAAAGAGGCCATAATATGAGTTAAATCATTTTTAATGAATAAAGTAGAGTTAACCTTTGAAACAAATAAATCTGAAAAGATATGAACGTAGATAAAATCATGAACAACCTCGAGAAAAAACATCCCGGGGAACAGGAATATTTACAGGCTGTGAGAGAAGTGCTCGAGTCGATCGAAGAGGTTTACAATGAAAACCCTCAGTTCGAATCAGCCAATATAATCGACCGGATCGTGGAACCCGACCGTGTTATTACCTTTAAGGTACCATGGGTGGATGATGAGGGGAATGTGAAGGTGAACCTGGGTTACAGGGTCCAGTTCAACAATGCAATCGGCCCATACAAGGGAGGCCTGCGCTTCCACCCCAGCGTCAACCTTTCAATACTCAAATTCCTGGGTTTCGAACAGATATTCAAGAATGCCCTGACTACCCTGCCAATGGGAGGAGGAAAGGGTGGATCGGATTTTGACCCGAAAGGAAAATCTAATGCAGAGGTGATGAGATTCTGCCAGTCGTTTATGCTCGAACTGTGGAAATACATCGGTCCCGAAACCGACGTCCCCGCCGGTGACATAGGAGTCGGAGGCCGCGAGATCGGTTACCTTTACGGAATGTACAAGAGACTGAAAGGCGACCATACCGGAGTCCTGACAGGCAAGGGAAGCAACTGGGGAGGATCCCTTATCAGACCTGAAGCTACCGGATTCGGAGGAATCTACTTTGCAAAGGAAATGCTGAAAACAAAGAATGAAACACTCGCCGGAAAAACAGTTTCAATATCCGGCTTCGGCAACGTGGCATGGGGCGCTGCCCTCAAAGCAACCGAACTGGGAGCAAAAGTGGTGACTATTTCCGGACCCGACGGCTATGTATATGACCCGGAAGGCATATCAGGCAAAAAGATCGATTACATGCTTGAACTCAGAGCATCAAACCAGGATATTGTAAAACCTTATTCATACGTGTTTGAGGGAGTTGAATTCCACGAAGGCAAACGCCCCTGGGAAGTGAAAGTGGACATTGCCCTGCCCTGCGCCACCCAGAACGAGCTCAACGGAGAGGATGCCAGAACCCTTATTAATAACGGAGTTATGATGGTAGCGGAGATATCAAACATGGGCTGCACTCCCGAAGCTGTGGAAGAATTCCAGAAAAACAACATCCTGTTCGCCCCCGGAAAAGCTGTAAATGCAGGAGGAGTGGCAACATCGGGCCTCGAGATGACACAGAATTCCATGAAAATGAGATGGAACAGCCAGGAAGTCGACAACCGCCTTCATGAGATAATGGTAAATATTCACGGACAGTGCCTGAAACACGGGAAGAAATCCGACGGATCGGTCGATTACGTCAAGGGAGCTAATATTGCAGGCTTCCTTAAAGTGGCCAATTCGATGCTGGATATGGGGGTCATATGATTTCTGCCCGGATCCGGTTCAAACCTGCTCATCCCTTCCATAGCCCTGACCTTTAAGTCAGGAATGGACAGAAGAAAGAATATATACATATATTATTTGCAAAGACCCTTCCTCTAAAGGAAGGGTTTTTGTATATTAGCATGTCTCAATATCTCGTGCCATGCCTGAAGTTTCCCTGAAGCATAAAATTGCTTTAAGCCTTATTCCACGTATTGGTGACATAAGCGCCCGAAAGCTCGTTTCATATTTCGGAAGCGTGGAAGCCATATTCAATGAACCTTACAGAAACCTGGTCAAAATACCGGGAATCGGTTCAGGACTTGCAAAATACATCAGCGACAGGTCCTACCTCGAGGTTGCAGAAAAAGAAGAAGAATATGTTGTAAAACATAATATCAGAACCTTCTTCTACCTCGATAATGATTACCCGTTCAGGTTCAGACAGTGTGACGACTCACCTGTCACTTTCTACTTTAAGGGCAGTTGCGACCTGAACAGCCCAAAGATACTTAGCGTGGTCGGGACAAGAAATGCGACCTCCAGAGGCAGAGAATTGTGCGACAGGATAATAGGAGCGCTGGCGGAGAGATACCCCGATCTTGTACTGGTGAGCGGACTTGCCTATGGGATCGATATAGCCGCCCATAAGGCAGCCCTGAACCACAACCTTCAAACAATAGGTGTTCTTGGTCACGGATTCCTTACCATCTACCCCTCCGTTCACAGATCGACCGCCGAAACGATGCTCAGGCAGGGAGGACTACTAACAGATTTCGTTTCCGGAACACTCCCTGAAAAAAACAACTTTATTAAAAGGAACAGGATCATAGCAGGAATATCGGATGCTACCCTTGTGGTGGAGTCGGGTATAAAAGGAGGAGCCCTGATAACTGCCGATATAGCCAATTCTTACAATCGCGACGTTTTTGCCGTTCCGGGAAGGCCCGACGACCAATGGTCCGCCGGATGCAACGACCTTATAAAAAGAAACAAAGCGGCGCTTGCCGAATCAGCCCGGGATATTGAAAACCTCCTGAGATGGGAAACAGAGAAACCGGCAAAGGCAGTTCAGCCAGCCCTGTTCTCTGAAATGAACGAAACGGAGATGAGGATCTTCGATCTTATCCGCAGTGAAGGAGAAGTAACAATCGATCAGATCTGCAGAACCCTCGGCATCCCTGTCAGCAAGCTGTCTTCTCAGCTTCTTCAGATGGAGTTCAGGGGACTCGTGAAGTGCTATCCCGGAAATCTTTACCGGAGTTGATAAAGGGAAACCGTTGGATGAGCCGCTGAAATCCGCATTGAAAAATGAGATTATAAAATTTATACGTAATATCTCTTATTATGTTTAATTTTTATTTTTCTTCGGCATTTTAGTTAATATTCGATGGTTTTTCTAATTTTAGCTCCCTGATTTATATTTAACCTATCTTAATCAAATGGATGCAAGAGTTCAGCAGTTCATGGCAATGATAAAAGCCAAAAATCCGGGTGAGAATGAGTTCCACCAGGCAGTTCAGGAGGTTTCGGAGTCTCTGATCCCGTTCATCGAAGAAAATCCGAGGTACAAGCATTCAAAGATACTTGAGAGAATATCGGAACCGGAACGTACCGTCATTTTCAGGGTACCATGGCTGGACGACAAGGGTGAAGTGCAGATAAACAGGGGTTACAGGATAGAGATGAACAGCGCCATCGGCCCATACAAGGGAGGATTGAGATTTCATCCCACCGTTAATCTCGGCATTCTGAAATTCCTCGCCTTCGAACAGGTATTCAAGAACAGCCTTACAACCCTTCCTATGGGAGGGGCCAAGGGAGGATCGGATTTTGATCCCAAGGGGAAATCCGATAACGAGGTGATGAAATTCTGCCAGAGTTTCATGACCGAACTCTTCAGGCATATCGGCCCCGAAACTGATGTTCCTGCAGGAGATATTGGCGTCGGAGGCCGGGAAATCGGTTACCTCTTCGGACAGTACAAAAGACTGAAGAATGAGTTTTCAGGTGTCCTCACCGGAAAAGGTATCGAATGGGGAGGATCTCTTATCAGGCCGGAAGCCACCGGTTACGGAGCTACTTATTTTGCACAGGAAATGCTGTCGACAAGGGGAGAATCGCTGGAGGGAAAGACAGTTTGCGTATCCGGATCGGGAAATGTGGCCCAGTTTGCAGTTGAAAAAATTACCGGGCTCGGAGGCAAAGTGGTTACCATGTCCGACTCTAACGGTTTCATCCACGATCCGAAGGGAATCGACAGGGAAAAGCTAAACTTCATTATGGATCTGAAAAACGTAAAACGCGGAAGAATAAAAGATTACGCTGCCAGATACAGTGCAAAGTATTTCGAGGACCAGAGGCCCTGGGGGATAAAGTGCGACATCGCAATGCCTGATGCCACGCAGAATGAGATCAGCAGGGAAGAAGCCGAAACCCTTGTCAGAAACGGCTGCATATGCGTGGTTGAAGGCGCCAACATGCCATCCACCATTGAAGCAGTGGAAACCTTTCTTAATGCCGGCATCCTCTATGGACCCGGAAAGGCAGCAAATGCCGGCGGGGTTGCCACCTCAGGACTGGAGATGACTCAGAACTCAATGCGTCTTCCATGGTCGCGCCAGGAAGTAGATGACAGACTGCGGATGATAATGAAAAACATCCACAGCACCTGCGAGAAATACGGCAGACAGGAAGACGGTTTCATAAATTATGTAAAAGGTGCAAATATCGGCGGATTTGTTAAAGTGGCCAATGCCATGATTGCTCAGGGACTAGTCTGATGCAGCTTGTCGATACACATACGCACATCTACCTTCCCGATTTCGACAACGACAGGGATGAAGCAATAGAAAGAGCCGTAAAGGCAGGTGTTGTAAAACTTCTGATGCCGAATATCGACTCATCTTCGATCGGCAGAATGCTTGATACAGAAAACCGCTATCCCGGAATCTGCCATCCGATGATCGGATTGCATCCCACCTCGGTTTCAGAAAATTACCTTCAGGAACTTGAAACCATAGAAAATGAAGCCCATTCCCGTAAATTTCAGGCTGTCGGTGAAATAGGAATAGATCTTTACTGGGACAAAACCCACCTCATCCGGCAGATCGAAGTTTTCAAAAGACAGGTTGCCATGGCAATCAGCTCTTCACTTCCTGTGGTCATACATTCACGCGATTCATTTCCCGAAGTCTTCAGGGCGCTCGAAGAGTTCAGGGGTTCAGGTATGAAGGGTGTCTTTCATGCCTTCACCGGAACAACGGATGACGCCGTCAGAGCCCTTGAAATGGGATTTATGATCGGCATTGGTGGCATAGTAACATTTAAGAATTCCGGACTTGCAGCCGTAGTAAAGGAAGCCGGAATTGAAAATATCATACTCGAAACAGATTCTCCTTATCTTGCACCTGTACCATACCGTGGGAAAAGAAACGAGAGTTCTTATATTTGTCTTGTGAATGACAGGGTGGCCGACATCCTCGGAATAACCAGGGAAGAATCCGCTGCCTTCACATTCAGGAACTCTGTTCAACTTTTCGGATTATAAAAATGGGTTTATGGCAGGCAGGAATGAGACATCCATCCTTCTGATCTACACGGGAGGAACCATCGGCATGGTACATGACCCGGTGACAGGCTCACTGGTACCAATTGACTTCAGACAGATAACCACACATGTGCCTGAACTTACCAAGTTCGGTTATGATATTCAGGCTGTTTCCTTCGATCCGGTGAAGGATTCCTCCAACATCGACCCACAGGTATGGATCCACCTTGCCGGAATAATCGAACAATACTATGACAGCTTCGATGGCTTTGTTGTTCTCCATGGAACAGATACCATGGCCTATACGGCATCGGCCCTCAGCTTTATGTTCGAAAACCTGAGGAAACCGGTTATACTCACCGGTTCGCAGCTGCCGATAGGCCTTCTCAGGACTGACGGCAGGGAAAATCTGATAACAGCTATTGAAATCGCTGCTGCCAGGGAAAGCGGACTGGCACTTGTTCCCGAAGTCAGTATATTTTTCGACAACAAGCTCACCAGGGGTAACCGTACCAGAAAATACAGCGCTGAGCACTTTGATGTGTTCAAATCGCCGAATTATCCGCCGTTGGTACAGGTGGGAATTCACGTAAAATACAACACGAACCTGATCAGGTATTCTGATCCCGACAAGGATCTGGTGGTTCGCAAATCATTCGACACCAATGTGGCTATTCTCAAGATATTCCCCGGTATCGGCCGGAACCTTGTCAGGGCAATAACAAACACTGAAGGATTGAAGGGGCTGATCATCGAGACATTCGGATCGGGAAATGCTCCTACTTATCCCTGGTTTCTGGAAGAATTGAAATCCTTTATCGACAGGGGCGGGATCATCTTCAATGTAACTCAGTGCCATGGAGGAAGCGTGGAGATGGGACTTTATGAGACGAGCAGGGAAATGCTTGCAGCCGGTGTCACCAGCGGCAAGGATATAACCGCGGAAGCCGCCATCACCAAGCTGATGCATCTGCTTGGCGTATCGGCCTCCAGGGATGAAGTTGTAAGGAATCTGAGCCGGTCATTGGCAGGGGAGATTTCGTAGACATCCGGCCCCCTGCCCCCTGCCCTCTGCCCCCTCCCCAAAAGGGGGTTCTGATGGTTGAGTTTAAGGCGGTGTGCGGTACGCAGCAGAGATTGCCGAATACCGGCTTTCATGTTGCCGGTTGCCGGTTAAAAAAAATTATGTAAATTGCGCCGCCATTTTTCAGGAGAGATGCAGGAGTGGCTTAACTGGCACGCCTGGAAAGCGTGTGTACCTCAAAAGGGTACCGGGGGTTCGAATCCCCCTCTCTCCGCAACTCCGGATTACTCCCGTTCCGCCCCCAGGCGGAACGGGATTTTTTTTTTTAAGCCGGTCGAGCCATGCTCGTATGAGCGAGAACGGCTTAAAAACAAAAATCCGATTTGCGCCGCAAATCAGGAGTAATCCGGAGTTGCAGGGACCCCCCTTGGGGATCACCGAAGGTAATCCCCAAGGGTATCATGGGCGCAGCACATAATCTCAATGTACCCTCCTAAAGAAGGTTGAAAATTCTCTATCCCAATCCGTTTACCCCCACCCCCCCAAGGAGGGCTTAAGAACCTGTCTTGTAAACCATTCTAATACATTGACTGACTGCTGATTGCTGAAAGCTTGTCACAAAAACCACGAATTTTTATCGTAAAACAATATCTCAGTTCACTAGTGTCCGATTAAAAAATAAAAAAGGAGGTACTCCCTAAAGGTTTCCCTCCAATGTTGTAATTTGGTTTTTGCACAAACTAAATACAACATGGGTAAAATTACAGAAATTAAATTTGTCG
>JAKLIJ010000059.1 GCA_022709665.1 Bacteroidota bacterium | reverse complement strand
TAATATACTGGGGCATCATCATAAGAAATCCGAATTCCTCCACTTCCGGATTAAAGGAGTGCATAAGCCCGAACAATATCGATGTAATCACAACCGGAAGCCACCTGTTGCGGGAAAGAACTGCAAATCCCTGCATTAGATAACCGCGGAAAAGTATCTCCTCGAAAGCGGCCTGAAAAGGTATCAGCGCCAGACAGAGAAGCATCAGCGGAACCAGGGTGGCGGAAGTGTTGTTAAGCCTGAAATTGGAGGGATCGGCCTTCATGTAAACAAACAGGTAAACAGCAGAGAGGATTACCCATACCAGGGCGGAAATCAGAAATCTGTCCCACCTGAATCTGCGGCCGCCGTTTATAGTTACACCAAAAGTTCTTTGGTTCAGCGGCTTTATAAGAAGAACAAAAGCCAGAATGCCTATTATGAAAGGAAAGAGGTTAAGCACAAGACCAATGTTGTTCCCGAATCCCAGAACTCCCATGTTACCCGGGTCATCAGCAATCTTACCGAGAAGTTCCGGATCACCCGCAACTTTTGACGCATAGCCCATAAGCAGGGGCAACGCACCTATTGTGTTTGTAGCCAGAAGTATGGCAATAAACATGACTATATATCTCCATGCAGCATTTCTGCCTGTGAAGGATGATTCAAGATGATTCATTCTTTTACTGTATTTTTCACTTGATTGGAACCTGCCTTTTTGGGGTAATCAATGGAATAATGGAGTCCTATGCTCTCCTTCCTGTTCATAGCCATTTTGATAATAAGGTATCCGACATTTATAAGATTCCGGAGTTCACATATCTGTTTAGAGATCAGCGACCGCTTGTAAAGGCTTTCCGTCTCCCGGTAAATTATCTCAAGCCTGATCATAGCCCTTTCGAGACGAAGGTCGGACCTTACTATCCCGACATAATTGCTCATTATCGACTGAAGTTCCTTCAGGCTCTGGGTGATAAGCACCATTTCCTCAAGATGTGTCGTTCCCTTGTAGTCCCAGTCGGGAACTTTCTCCTCAATCCCGATGTCTTTCAGCCGTCCTGCAGAGTGCATCACAGCCCTGTGAGAATAAACAACAGCCTCCACAAGGGAATTTGAAGCCAGGCGGTTCGCGCCATGAAGCCCGGTGGATGAAACCTCTCCCAGAGCATAGAGCCTGTCGATATTGCTCTGCCCGTCGGTATCGACCTTTATCCCGCCGCATGAATAATGCACACAGGGAACAACAGGTATTTTGTTGATGGTTATATCGATACCCCGGCTAAGGCAATGTTCATAAACCTTTGGAAAATGATCCTTCAGCCCTGCCGGATCGAGATGTGTACAGTCGAGCCATACATGATCCTCCCCCCATATCTTAAGCTCATTATCTATCGCCCTTGCCACTATGTCCCTTGGAGCAAGCGAACCACGGCTGTCGTACCTGTTCATGAACTGCTCACCTGCCATGTTCCTGAGAATGGCCCCGTATCCCCTGAGAGCTTCAGTAATAAGGAACGAAGGCCTCTTTTCCGGGTCATAAAGCGAAGTGGGATGGAACTGGATGAACTCCATGTTCTCAATAGTGCCCTTGGCCCTGTAAACCATTGCAACACCGTCGCCGGTGGCAACCTCTGGATTTGTGGTGGTCTGATAGGCATTCCCCAGCCCTCCCGTAGCCATCACGGTAATCTTTGCCAGAAAAGTGTAAACTTCCTTACCCTTGAGATCAACTACATATGCCCCGAAACACTTTATATCAGGAAAATTCCTTTTTACCTCAATACCGAGATGATGCTGAGTCAGTATCTCAATTGCAAAATGATGTTCGAAAATCTCTATGTTCGGATGATTTTTCACTTTGCTGATAAGGGTATTCTCTATCACTTCGCCTGTCTTGTCCTTCGCATGAAGTATCCTGTACTCGGTGTGACCTCCCTCCTTTGCCAGGTCGTAGGTGCCATCCTCCTTCTTATCGAAAAGAACACCTACATCTATAAGGTCCTTTATCCTTGCAGGAGCCTCCTGAACAACCATCCTTACAACTTCTTCATTGCATATCCCGTCGCCCGCAATCAGGGTGTCCCTCACGTGCTTCTCAAAATTGTCGGGCTCCCTGAAAACAGCCGCTATACCCCCCTGGGCATACTTTGTATTGGAATCATCAAGTATGGATTTTGTAACTATTGCAACTTTCCCGTAAGCCGCTGCCTTTAGTGCGAAGGTCAGACCCGCAATTCCTGATCCGATAACCAGAAAATCAGTTCGTTTTTTCATTGCACCAGCCGTTTGTTTCAGACGCTAAATATACAAATTAATGCTTTCCGCCGGCTCAACGGCCTGGCACCATGAGTTTCAACATAAAACATGATTGCCAAACCGAACTTTTTAACTTACTTTGGCTCACCAAAAAACAAAAAGACTTATGGCTCAGGATGATGTTTTCAAGAAACTGGTTGCTCACAGCAAGGAATACGGCTATGTCTTCCCCTCAAGCGAGATCTATGACGGATTAAGCGCAGTTTACGATTATGGTCAGTATGGAGTTGAACTTAAGAACAATATAAAAAAATACTGGTGGGACAGCATGGTGCTGCTTAATGACAATATTGCAGGACTCGATTCCGCAATCTTTATGCACCCCACCATCTGGAAAGCCTCAGGACATGTCGACGCCTTCAACGATCCGCTGATCGACAACAGGGATTCCAAAAAAAGATACAGGGCCGACGTTCTTATTGAAGAACACCTGGCAAAGATTGAAGATAAGATAAGCAAGGAGGTTGAAAAAGCCAGGGAAAGATTCGGAGAAAGCTTCGACGAGAAGAAATTCAGGGAGACGAACCAGCGGGTGCTGGCTAACCAGGCTAAAATCGACGAACTGAATGAAAGGTTCTCCAAAGCAATGAATGGAACCGACCTGGCTGAACTGCGACAGATAATCATCGACAATGAAATAGTCTGCCCGATTTCGGGAAGCAGGAACTGGACCGAAGTAAGACAGTTCAATCTTATGTTCTCAACCGAAATGGGATCAACCCTCGAGGGATCGAGCAAGATCTACCTCAGGCCCGAAACCGCACAGGGAATCTTTGTCAACTTCCTCAACGTCCAGAAAACCGGAAGAATGAAGATACCCTTCGGCATTGCCCAGATAGGGAAAGCTTTCCGCAATGAGATAGTCGCACGACAGTTCATTTTCAGGATGAGGGAATTCGAGCAAATGGAAATGCAGTTCTTCGTTCAGCCGGGTACCGAACTGGAATGGTTTGCCAGATGGAAAGAAGCAAGAATGAAATGGCATCAGGCCCTGGGATTCGGAGCGGCAAACTACCGCTTCCACGACCATACCAAGCTTGCACACTATGCAAATGCTGCCACGGATATCGAGTTCAGGTTCCCGTTCGGATTCAAAGAGGTTGAGGGGATCCATTCCAGAACCGATTATGACCTTAGCCAGCATCAGAAATTCAGCGGTAAAAAAATCCAGTACTTCGACCCTGAAAAAGGTGAATCGTACATCCCCTTCGTCATCGAAACTTCAATCGGAGTCGACAGGATGTTCCTGCAGGTATTGTCAGCTTCTTACGCTGAAGAGGAACTCAAAAAAGAAGACGGTTCCACCGATACCCGCGTGGTATTAAGACTCCCGGCATGTCTTGCCCCGGTCAAGCTTGCTGTCATGCCCCTTGTAAAAAAAGACGGCCTTCCCGAAATAGCAGAAAAAATAGTTAATGACCTTCGCTTTGAATTCAACTGCCAGTACGACGACAAGGATTCAATAGGAAGAAGATACCGCCGGCAGGATGCTATCGGAACACCCTATTGCATCACCATCGATCATCAGACAATCGACGATAAATCGGTGACAATCAGGTACCGCGACTCCATGCAACAGGAACGCGTGAATATTGAGGCGCTCCGCGATATAATAAAGGAAAAAGTAAGCATCGTAAGCATCCTGAGAAAAATATGAGATGAAAAGGGTCCTGGTGATAACCTACAACTGGCCTCCATCAGGCGGTATAGGCGTTCAGAGATGGCTCAAATTCTCGAAACACCTTCCTTCATACGGCTGGGAACCGGTTATCCTTACTGTCGACCCGGAATACGCTACTTATCCTGCTACCGACAAATCACTGACAGCGGAAATCCCCCCCGTCGAGGTCCATTTTACAAAGGCTGTAGACTGGTTCAGGCTGCTGACAAGCGATAAATCAAAAGTCCCTTCCTCCGGGTTTGCAACGAACACCGGCAATTCATTCAAAGACAGGTTGTCACGTTTCATCCGAGGGAATTTCTTCATACCCGATCCCAGAAGAGGATGGAACAGATTTGCCTTCAAAAAGGCCTGCGGGATTATCGAATCACAAAAGATCGACAGAATAATAACCACCAGCCCGCCGCATTCCACCCAACTCATTGGTTACAGGCTTAAAAAGAAATACCCGGGGATAAAATGGATTGCCGATCTGCGCGATCCCTGGACAGATATCTACTATTATAAAAAATTCTACCCCACCCCGCTTTCAAGAATGATCGACAGTTCATGGGAAAGAAAAGTACTTCAATCGGCTGATATTATAACAACTGTCGGAAAATCACTTAAAAAGCTTCTGGAATCAAAGGTAAACGGCATTGAAAAAAATATCCATATCGTATCAAACGGATACGACGAGGACGATTTCAAAGGAATCGCTGCCGGCTTACCTGAGATTTTCACAATATCATACATTGGTTCTCTGTCGGCTACCCAGCCGGTTGACGGGTTCCTCCATGCCCTTGGAATAATTGCAGGAAAAGGAATATCATACAGACTTAGCTTTACCGGTCCGGTGCCTCCGGAAATAAGGGAGAAGCTGAGCAGGGGCGCCGGAGAATCCAATATTAGTTTCACTCCATTCTCAAGCCACCCGACTGCATTGAGTAACATGCTGAACTCCAGCGCACTTCTTCTCGTGATACCGGATCATGAAAGCTCCCGGAGCATAATCACAGGAAAAATGTTTGAGTATCTTGCTGCCGGCCGGCCCGTCATCTGCCTGGCTCCGACCGATGGCGACGCAGCAGCAATACTGGCTGAAACCGGACATGGCAGAACCTTTGATTACAATGACGCTGAAGGGATAGCAGGTTATCTGGAAGAACTGTCCCTCAAAAGACATAATTCGGCCATGCCTCCTCCTGAATCATACTCACGCAAAAACATTGTAAAAAGCGTAGCTGAACTTCTTGAAAGATGAAAATCGGTGTCGTAGCAGATAACGAATTGAATGATGACAAGCGTGTACTGAAGGAGATAAATATCCTGAGGGAAGCCGGACATCAGATCGTCGTACTCTGCTTCGGATTTGACGGGAAGGAATACAGATCTCCCGGGGACTTCAGTGTAACACGGATACGGATAAGTAAATCATTGAAAAACACCCTTTTCTTCCTTCTAAATACCATTCCGGCTTACGAATGGCTGTGGACCTGGAAGATAAAAAGTTTCATCACCTCTAACAAACCGGACATCCTGCATGTGCATGACCTGTATATGTCGCGGGCTGCGGCAGGTGGAATAAGGAAAGCGGGCGTCACTATTCCCATTGTACTGGATCTGCATGAGAACTACCCCTTCGCTGTCACATCCTACAACTGGACCAGGGGATTCTTAAGAAACCTGATAGCCAGACCTTATGCCTGGCAGCGCAAGGAAAAGGAATATCTCAGCTATGCCTCTCAGATTATAGTCCTGAGCGAGGATTTCAGGGATACCCTTTCAGGCAAATACCCTTCACTCCCAAAAGAAAGATTCGTGGTCTTCCCCAACGTACCCGACCTTTTACAGGAAACCAATATCTCAGGAAAAAGCCCTGATATAAGCCCCGACAGCAGCAGGCCGGTTCTTTTGTATTTCGGCGTGGTGGCCGAACGACGAGGCATCTTTGATGTCCTGAAAGTGTTTGAGGAACTTGCAAGGGAAAACCATCCAGCGAGATTTCTCGTAATCGGCCCGGTGGATAAAGCCGACAGGCAAAGGTTCTTTGATGCAATAAATTCCGAAATCCTCGACAACATGGTATTTTACATACCATGGATCGACCTTTCGGAACTTATGGTTTACCTCGATATCGCGGATATCTGCATAGCTCCTTTTCACAGGAATCCACAGCATGAATCGGGGGTGGCCAATAAAATCTATGACTACATGCTGGGTAAAAGACCTCTGATCGTCTCCGATTGCAAACCGCAAAAAAACCTTGTCCTAAAGCACAGGTGCGGAATAGCCTATTCAGACAATCAGGAGATGAAAGAAGCAATAATAAAGCTCTCAGCCGATCCGGAACTGAGAAGAGAGATGGGTGAAAACGGATATAACGCTGTTATCAGCGAGCTGAATACCAATATTTACAGGGATAAACTCCTCGGAATATATTCAAACAGATGAAGATCCTGCTCCTTACACACTCCTGGCCCGATGAGACAATCAAATGGAGAGGCCTTTTCATTAAGGATCAGGCCATGGCAATTGGCATTTCCCATGAGATTATTGTGGTGTTCTTCAGAACAGACTATTCCAGGCTGGCTCCCTTTTCACCATATTCCTTCTCGAAAAAGGAAGACGGAAATGTGACTGTCTATGACATTACCACAACCAGATCATTCCCGGTTATCAATCAGCTCAAATACCTGAGGGATACTTTCCGGTTTATCAGGAAAGAGATCCTTTCGAAACACAAGATAGATGTTATTCACAGCCAGCTCTCTTATCCGGCAGGCTTCCTTGGAACCCTGACAGCTAAAAAGACAGGAATCCCCTGTGTAATAACAGAGCATTCATGGGTGCATAAATACTTCAGAAGCCCAGTCCACCGATTTTGCGTAAGGTATGCCCTTAAGAACTGCAACAGTATTGTTGCAGTAAGCCATGCCCTTGGAAATGACATATTTCAAAATTGTCGCAGGCAGGTAAAAGTAATTCCTAACGTGGTAAACATCGACCGGTTTCACACCGTAAAAGCACCACAAACCGGAGAGGGATTCAACATCGGAATTCTGGGCGGTATGGGAAACTACAGGAAAGGCCTGGATATCCTGATCAGAGCCCTGCCTTTGCTTGAAGATATTGATCTTACAGTTCATATAGGAGGCGACGGAGTACTGCTCGAAACATTCAGAAACCTGGCCGGGGAACTGAATGTGGAATACAAATGCATATTTTACGGGGAAATAAAACCTGAAAGGATCATGGATTTCTATTCAAGGCTCGATGCATACGTCCTGCCTAGCCGGGACGAGACTTTCGGGGTGGTCGTCGTGGAGGCCATGGCCTGCGGACTTCCCGTGGTTGCCTCCAGGTGCGGAGGGCCGGAGGAAATAATCACTCCTGAAAGCGGACTTCTTGTCGACAGGGAGAATCATGCCCAACTGGCTGAAGCCATCAGGAAACTCTGCAAGAACATCGCTTCATACGACAATAACGCCATACGGCTTTATGTAACGGGCAGATACTCCCCTGCAGCCTTTGTGAAATCAATCACCTCGCTTTACAGTGAAATTACTGATGGCTGTAAATGACAGCTGATCAGTCCTTCTTTTTCAGTATATAGACAAGAGACCTGCCCTGCTTCGGTCCTGCCATGAAAGGATAAAGGAGAGGCAAAATAGTGTTTCTCAGAATTGTAAACCTCGAGATCTGATAAAGATGGATCAGGGGTATAGGCCCGGCGGAACCGGTTTTGAGAATCTCAAGCGAAAGACTGCGGCAAAGGTTTTCGATCTGAATAAACGAAAGGGGAGTGATGTGCCCGTGTTTCAGATCAGCATTCTCGTAAGCGAGCAGTGTGCCCTTCATAAAGAACCTCCACCTTGAAATAAAATTCGAGATGTTGGGTGTGGTCAGTACAATTATGCCGCCGTCTTCGAGAAGATTTCTGCAGTCGCCAAGGTATTTCCAGGGATTCTGAAGGTGCTCTATAATCTCTATCGCAAGAACCACGTCATATTTGCCTGTGAAGGTTCCCGAGGGTATCTCCCTGTTAAGGTCAAGCTGAATTTTCCTCTCAACATTTGCTTTTATCTGAGAGATGTCAATGTCGCAGGCGTCAACAGTCATACCCCGGTCGACCATTCGCTGCGAAAAAGCTCCTTGCCCGCATCCGAAATCAAGAACCTTCCTTTTGCCCTTCAGAAAAGGTTCCAGTATACCGGATATGTCGGAATGGAGCCTCCAGGCAGCCATTTCAGGTATGCCATTGTAATCTGAGGGTTTCAGATCGCCTGCCTTGATGAACATGGATTTTCAGTTTATCTGGTTCAATGTAAAAATAAGAAAAAGCATTGATGATGCAGCAGACCGATCTTTCGCTGTATTTGGTATCTTAGCAGGAAAATTATCTGAATCACTCCGCGGCCGGAACTGGCTGATGAAGTTCCGGTCTTGAGATAAGCGACAATGCCGAATTCCGTCAAGACATCCTTCAGGGACAGTATTGTATACGGTCTGGGAAACATAGCCGTCAAGGTTGTGGGCTTTCTTCTGATCCCCCTCTATACCAATCCCAGATACTTTTCGGTGGATGATTTCGGGATAATTGCTGTCCTCGACATCTCGGGCCTTATCCTGATCTCTCTTATGGCCTCCGGACTTCCCCAGAGCATGATGAGATGGTACTGGGACAAGGATTACTCCGGAAACCGAAAGGGAATTTTTTTCATGTCGCTGCTGTTCCAGATATTTATCAGCATCCTCTTCTGCACCTTCCTGATACCGGCCGGCAAACCTCTTTCAAGAGCCATCTTCGACACGGATGTCATGACGGATGCAATAAAACTTCTGATCATTTCCTCCGCCCTTCAGGCCATAAACAATCTTATAAACACCCTTATGAGGGTCCAGGCCAGATCGGTTCTCTTTTCGGTCGCCAACCTTCTTAAACTGATCACCGTCCTTGGACTTACGATTTACCTCATCACAGTGAGAGGGATGGGAATCTCAGGGATCTATCTCGCACAGGTGATTGGAAATCTGTTCTTTATCATCCTGCTTGCCCCTTACTCAATCAGGAACAGCAAACCTTACTTCGACGCTGCCCTGTTCAGGTCAATGAGCCGCTTCGGATACCCTCTCCTTCTTGCAAATTTTGCTTCAGCAGTCCTGACAGCTATCGACAGGTACGCACTGAACACAATGGCTCTCCTGAAATTTGTGGCCGTCTATACCATGGCCTACAAAATAGCATCTGTACTGAAACTTGTCATTGTCGATTCTATAAAGATGGCCCTCACTCCCATGGTCCTGAAAAAAATGAACACCTCCGACAATCATTTATTCTACAAAAAGTCGATGCTGTATTCATCATACGTCCTGATGCTTGGCATCATTGCCGTTTCACTTTTCTCTTACGAAATCCTGAAGGTAATAACCCGATCGACCAGTTTCTGGAGCGCATGGATTGTGGTTCCCATCCTTGCTCTTTCGGTTTTCTTTGTGAATATGAGGGAGACTACCAGTTATGGACTTCTAATAAAAAGAAATTCAAGGGTAATAGGGATCAATGTAGTAATCTCTGCTGTTCTTAATATTGTGCTCAACATTCTGCTTATTCCGCTGTGGAATATTTTTGGCACCGCTGTGGCAACTCTTGTGACTCAAATTGTTTACTGGCGCCTGAACTACCAAAGCTCACAGAAGGAGTATTTTATACCCTACGAGCACAGGAAAGTGATAACGCTGTTCTTAACCGGAGCTGTCCTTTCATTCGCAGGGCTCGCGTTAAACGATATAAGTGTCGTGCCGCGCCTTCTTCTGAAAACCCTTTGCCTCGTCGTGTTTCCTTTTGTGCTTTACCTTTTTAACTTCTACGAAAAGGATGAACTTCAGGCTTTAAAAGGACTGGTACGAAAGTGGTCCGATGTAAGTAAGCTCGGGGCAAACCTGCGGTCGCTGAAAGACTCAGAGAAAGAAATTTAGAGGCATGTCCGTATCAGACCTCTAAAATACAGGTTAATTAGGTAATTTTGTCAGATATACCATTGATCATGGAAATTAAAAATAAGATCAAACCAGCTCTGCCCCACATTGTTGCACTGGCGCTTTTTACCCTTCTTGCATTCGCGTACTTCTACCCGGTACTCGAAGGAAAGGTGCTTAGGGCCAACGACACTACCGTGTCCAATATCAACTCGAAGGAAATAAGGGATTACCGTGAACAATTCAAAAAGGAACCTCTCTGGACAAATTCAATATTCAGTGGGATGCCTGCTTACCTGATTTCAACAAAGTATCCCGGTAACCTTTTCAAACATGCCGATACTGTGCTCAGGATCTTTAAAATGCCTGTTTCGGTCCTTTTCCTGTCAATGGCGGGATTCTATCTGATGCTTCTGCTGTTCGGTCTTAACCAGTGGCTTGCAATAGCCGGTGCAGTTGCATACGGGTTTTCTTCATTCCTTTTCCAGATACTGGCGGC
Organism: Bacteroidota bacterium; assembly: GCA_022709665.1. Classification (GTDB taxonomy): domain Bacteria; phylum Bacteroidota; class Bacteroidia; order Bacteroidales; family VadinHA17; genus LD21. The sequence continues at coordinate 2,750 of JAKLIJ010000059.1, read as the reverse complement.
CGGACATAATACCCAGGCTATTGCACTGGCATATATGGCTCCGGTTATCGGAGGTGTATGGTATGCTTACCGGCGCGATGCAATAAGGGGAGCCCTGATAACTGCTTTCTTCCTTACACTTGAAATAATTGCAAACCACCTTCAGATAACCTATTATGCCGCTATAATAATACTTGTATTCATCATAACCGAATTCATCTGGTCGCTGAAGGAAAAGACCCTGCTCCGGTTTCTCAGGACATCTCTTATTATGCTTGTCCCGGTAGTTCTTGCTGCCGGGATCAACTTCGCCAGCCTCAATACAGTGAGGGAGTATGGAAAACACTCTATAAGAGGCAAATCTGAATTGCAGTCGGACCACAGGAATGTGTCGGCCGGGCTCGACAGGGACTATATAGTATATTGGAGCTACGGAGTCGATGAAACCATGAACCTGCTGATACCCAACTATAAGGGAGGATCATCGAAACCATTCGAAAGGGATTCGGAAACAGTTAAGGCTCTCAGGCAGAATAATGCATCCGATTACGTAAACCAGATGATGAAATACTGGGGAACCCAACCCGGCACCGATGGCCCTCATTACATGGGTGCAATAGTGATCTTCCTTTTCGTACTCGGACTGATAGTTGTAAAGGGAAGGGAAAAATGGTGGCTTTTGGCAGCCACACTATTGTCGTTGATGCTGTCGTGGGGTAAGAATTTCATGCCCTTCACCAACTTCTTCATCGATTTCTTCCCTGGCTACAATAAGTTCAGGGCAGTAACAATGACCCTGGTTATAGCCCAGTTCAGCATTCCGCTCCTCGGCTTCCTTGCCCTCAAAAATTACCTGACCGGCTTTCTCCCTAAAAAAGATTTGCTATACGGTTTAAAACTGGCTTCGGCAATTACCGGCGGAATTGTTCTGCTTGTTCTTATCTTCCCCGGAATCGCAGGTTCCTTCCTTAATCCCATGGAAAGCGAATATCCCGACTGGCTTAAAAATGCTCTTATAAACGATCGCAGAGAATTGCTCAGGGCCGACAGCTTCAGGTCGCTTCTGCTAATCCTGCTTGGCGCCGGAACACTTTTCGCATTTGTCGCGGGAAAGGTGAAAAAGGAATATGCAACACTTCTTCTTGGAGCCCTTATACTCTTCGATCTCTGGGGAGCAGGAAAAAGATATCTTTCAGCCGACCGTTTTGAAAGACCTTCAGTGATCCAGAAATCATTCACCCCGGGTGTTGCAGACAATGAAATACTTAAAGACCAGTCATACAAACGTGTACTTAACCTTACAACATCAGTTTTTAACGACAACTCCCCCACCTCCTGGTTCCATAAATCAATTGGAGGATATCACGGGGCCAAATTGAAAAGATACCAGGAACTGATCGACTCGGCAATAAGCCGTGAACTCGGTATGTTCCAGAACGCCTTTCAGAATGCCGGACAGGTCAGGACTGTTGAAGAACTGACAGACCACCTGATACCAGTATTCAACAATACTACGGTTCTTAACATGCTCAATACTAAATATATCATTGTAGATCCCCAGTCGCCGCCGGTGATGAATCCCAATGCCCTCGGAAATGCCTGGTTCGTTGAGAAACCAATAATTGCTGCAAATGCAAATGAGGAACTTGCTGCTTTGAAAACAATCAATCCTGCAACAGAAGCTGTTATTGACTCAAAATTCAATGATTATATCAGTTCAGCCCAATACGTAGCTTCGGAAGGCGACCGGATTGAACTGTTGTCATACCAGCCCAACGAGCTGGAATACAGATATGATGCGGGAGGAGAAAGACTTGCCGTCTTTTCGGATATTTACTATCCCGAGGGATGGATCTGCTATATCGACGGGAACAAGAGTGATCATTTCAGGGCTAACTACGTTCTGAGGGCTATGGTCCTTCCGGGAGGAAGCCACCAGATCAGGTTCGTTTTCGAACCGTCGACCTATATAAACGGCAACAGGGTGTCGCTGGCCAGCTCAATAATCCTGATACTCCTGGCAGCAGGATATTTCGCCTTCGGATTCGTCAGAAAGAAAAAACAGTGAGGGATGAAGACCGGTTCAATCTGTCCCTTATGCTCATCAGACGAGCCCTCACGCTATCTCACATGCACCGACTACCTTGTGAGCAGGGAGGACTTCGACCTGTACAAATGCTCTCAGTGCGGTTTTGTTTTTACAAATAACCCTCCCAGGGAAGAGGAAACAGGCAGGTATTACGACTCTGATGATTACGTATCCCACGACGACAAGGCCAAAGGTTTTGTGAACAGGGTCTACCTTCAGGCAAGGAACATTATGCTTGACAGGAAAAGAAGAATGGTTGAGGAGAGTACAGGCACCACCGGAGGAGATCTACTCGACATAGGTTGCGGAACTGGCTATTTTGCAGGAACGATGAAGAAGAATGGCTGGAAGGTCACAGGTATTGAGCCTAATGTGAAAGCCAGGGAATTTGCAAAGGCCCATGCCTCAGTTGATGTACTGGATCCTTCCGGAATTACCCGGCTGCCGCAAGCCGGCTTCGACTGCATCACCATGTGGCATGTCCTTGAACATTTTCACAGGCCTTCAGATTATGCTTCCGAGATAAAAAGACTATTAAAACCAGGGGGAATCTGTATAGCAGCTCTGCCGAACTGCAATTCACATGATTCCCGTCATTACGGTAAGGAATGGGCTGCCTGGGATGTCCCCCGGCATCTGTGGCACTTTAAACCCGGAACTTTTCGTCTCTTTGCTGAAAAGG